>JASHSN010000408.1 GCA_030038695.1 Nitrososphaeraceae archaeon | reverse complement strand
TTTTAGTTTCTCCAAGATATGGTATACTTTCCTCTTTTCTTAATAGTGTGTAAGTGTGTATTTGAACCCATGTACTTAGCGGGCTCGGAGGACTCGGCTAACTTTAGCGATTATTCGCATGGTCGTCCTTTTCCTAAAAAGGAGTCTTCCTCGATTCTATTACTACGGTCGGTGTAGTGCTACTTGTCCTACCGCCTCTTCTCCTTCTGCTGCAGCAGCATCTTTCCTCTTCGTCTCTGATCTCGGTGCGCTGTTATCCGCATCTATTCCTAATGTTTTGGGCTTACTGGTATTGCTGGGGGTATAAGGTGTGCTGGCCTAGCTAACACAGTGCTGCCAGTTTCCGATGAGGGAGGTATGGAGAGGGCACCTTGAGCTTGTGGAAGCACCTCTGGGATTCCACTTCCTGGTTCTACGGCTAGAACTTGTTGTTGGCAATGGCCTGTAACTTGCAATACGACGCTATTGTCTTGTGTCTGTCTTAGACCAACTACATCGTTATACGTTGAAGCAACATTCAGTGGCTGCAATGTATCGCAGTTCAGAACTGACCTTACTAACAGAGTTACCGTTTGGCTCGAGTAAGGGGGGAGAACACCTATGTTAAATGTTGTTGGGCTAACTATTCCTAGTGGATATGTTAGGGCCGAAACAGCGGATCCCACTAGTGTAGTCGTACCAGTTGAAATGTTTCCCACTAAGTCCGTGATAACTGCATCTCCAAAGTTACTAAAAGTGACCATGACAGGGACAATCTCCCCGTCGCCAGGGACTATGCCTTTTGTTATATTACATTGATAACTGATGCAGTTCCTAGTCGCTACATTGGCATATGCTAAATGCACATCCAAAACTTCACGACCGGTAACTTTGAAAATAACTGGTATCACCTGATTTATAAAATCAAAGGGTATGAACCTACCGAATTGACTAAAGTAATTTCTGGCAAAGTCAAAGTTATCCTTGAACGATGTTGAATTAGGGAATGTTGTATTTGTAACAGAGAGCGCCTTAGCGAATAAGTCCTGTTGCGAGGCATCAAGAGAATCCAATATAGATCTTTGATCGGCTCTGAGAAAATGCAATGCTAGTGGACCAAGAACTGGTAATTGAACTTTTGCACTTGGTAATACATTTAGCGAAAAGTAAAGAACAACCCCTTGACTTGGAAAAATGTTTCCGTGATAACTGGACAATGCGATGCCGTAATTGTTTCTATCGTCGGCTATTGGAATCTGGGCTTCAAATCCTGCTGGTAACTTTAACGCTGCCGTTATACCAGCTAAGCGTACTACACCTTGATACTGCAATACAACAGCAAGAGTTGAGTATCCTTCGCCTGTATCAACTTCTAATTTAGGATTTGCTTCCAGCGCCCTCCAGCCAACTCCTGGCCCAGCGCCTAGCCCAGCCCCTATTGACTGAATGAAACGGCTTTCGTTAGAAGAAGTTCCTGCATCAATTACTTGAGATGTTGTGCTAGTGGTCCAATAGGATGTTACGAATCTGAATCTATCTGGGCCTATAACCTTGTTGCTTACAAAAGAATGATTCAAGTCAAGATTTTTTGAATCTACAAAAGTTTGTGACGAGGTAACAGAGTAGTGTCCTGGGTCTACATTGTTAGGTTGTGTTGTGTTGTTATCACAGATTCCTCCTCGACAAAGTGGCTGTAGTGAAAGTGTAGATGGTTGTTGTGTCTGTAGCTGTGTTTGTGCATACGAGTTTTTTATTTAAAAAGAGTTTCCGATTGTGCTTGCTACAAGTGCACAGAATAGGATAGATAGTAACCCAGTAATTTTCCTGTTCTTACCTTTTTGCAATGCTATTTAGAATTATCCATAATTTATATGCCTCTGCAATAAATCATGAATTAATTTGAACTGGCTGTAAGCTTAGTTACAAGTGTCTTTTGTTATTGATGAATCATTCGGATATCTTCGACGAATTATTTGCATATAACGTTGTTACGTTATCAACTGGAGGATGAGAATCAGCGTCACGTATTGTTGACTAGTAGTCAATATCTTGCAAATACTGGAGAATTCAATTGTTCAAATACCTCATCATAACCCAAGTACAAATTTCGGCCTGACTGGAGGTATTGATTTGCTCGGTTTGATGAAAGGATAAAGGGCAATTACAAAGCGAGCTTTTCATGCCTTACATTAGCGTTTGGTTCATGTTTGTGAGCATAATCCAAAGCATTACATGCAATCGACAGAAACGAGATCTAATCACCTGTGCTATCACATATCTACTGTTCTATTTCACGAGAACAAGCTCTTGCTGACTCTGACTTTGCAACCGTTGGTAGGATGTAATATACTGGTGTACGTAAATTAGTTTCACCATAGCAATAAGAATGACTCAACAATCAACACACATCAAATCCTAGAACCTCAAGAGACCGCAACAGTTAATCTATATTCTGCGACGAAGCAACAAGCACAACGAGCATTAAAGAAGATAAAACAACCAAACCAGAAGAAACAGTATCCTGTAACTTTAAGACGGGATTTAGTCGACATGCAGAAGGATATAAAATTCGAAGGTGTCTATTGGATGAAGATTCCGGTATATCCAAACTCAATCAATATTAGAATAAAAACTTCCTGCAAATACGACTTGACCGAATATTCGATAAGAGAAAGTAAGATACTCAAAATACGGAATGAGTGGTATATTTTTATAACCATTGAGAAGCAAGATGAAGCAATCATATCTGCTGATAATGTTCTTGCAGTCGATTTAGGTTGCAAGAATATAGCGGTAACAGTAAATACGATCAATACGAAACCTAATTTCTATGGTGCTGCGCTAAGAGGAATAAGAGGGTTCTATTTCAACCTAAGAAGGAAGTTAGGTGAAAAGAAAGCATCTTATAAAATAAAGTCGCTAAAAAATATAGAATTCCTACAAGTAAATCATGAGCTACACAAGATAAGCAAAGCGATTGTTGAGGAAGCAAAAAGGACGAATGCTGTAATAGTTTTGGGAAAGTTGAAAGGTATACGAAAGAACATTAAAGGAAGTAGGCGTATGAGGCGATTAATCAATA
>JASHSN010000407.1 GCA_030038695.1 Nitrososphaeraceae archaeon | reverse complement strand
GAGGCTCCAAATGATGAAACAGTAATGTCTTTGATGCTCAAAGTTGGGTCAGCTGGAAATGTAAGAACTAAAACCTTGAAAGCATTTACTGCTGAGGAAGGAATTAAGATTATCAGGGATCTTGAATGACCTTCTCGATAAGAGAAGAGAGATTATTAAAGAATGACTACTGATCGTACGCTCTCGATATCAACGGTTACTCACACCATCAAGGCCCCATTGGAGAAGGTCAATATCGCGGATTGGCTGTTCAACCTTCCTGACGCAGAGTATCAACGGTGCTCTCCCGCACACATTGCAGCAGGCCATACTACTAGTGATGATGGACGCCGAATGTCGATCAATGTTGAGACAATTGGCGAGGCACTCATGGTTCAACATTTTGTTGGACAAGTCTTAGAGCCGCACTTTTGCCGCTTGACTTCTATCTCTGATGCCATCACGATGAAAGGACGTACCAAAGTGCATCTTTTGTGGGAGCTAAGTGCCAAGAAAATCGACGATGACACATGCGAGTACAGCAACCATATCCATGCTTCTGCGACAGACGAGTTCCTGGCTTTCTTAGAAAAGAACGGTGTCACCTTTGAACAAGCTAGAGCTGCTAGACAACAGGCATCGGACTCCCATAACCGCGAAGAAACTCCAAACTTTGCCAAAAGCATTGAACACAGATCTCTGTCTATTAGTTGATAAACCTGTGGTTTCAGGAGCATCTCTCCTATCATGATAAATGAATTATTTGGCCACTCCGACGAGATCCCTGCTTACAGAGATGCTAATAAAGTCCGGTGACATAGTACCTGGATCTGTCCCTCGACCGGTGACGATTGCAAAAAATAAGAAAGAATCCTTTGATTGCACAACGTCATCATAACCTGCTTCAGGTCACCCAGAAAATTTAGGGCGATGAATCATTCAAATTTTTATTTTCTTGACTGCTATACCTTTGCTTTTTATTTTCTACGTCATACCGATAAATTCGCAGGTAGAACGGAGGATTCCAAAAAGCGTTATTTAGTAGGTGCGGTATAGCCATGGCCATACTCACCGATTATACCAGACCGATCATCTCAGAGAATCACTCGTGTGAGGTGCTAACGCAAGCCAGAACAATCTTGCATACTCTACCATACAATATTTAATTATTATAATTGCAAAACATTAATACTGTGCAAAATAAATATTGTAGAAGCAGCCTAATAATTTTTTTATTCTTATTATTGATGCTAGCCACTTCTGTACAAATACAAAGAAAGGTATCAGCTATATCATATCGTACTACTATAACTCCACCAATGATAATAAATCAGATCGATTCAAAACCAATAACGGGTTCTCAGGATAACGGTACTATTGATAATTTCCAAAAAGCATTCTGTGGTATTGGTGCAAAACCTCACTTTAACGTATACGTATCTGAATACATTCTTCCACAGTCCTGTGAAATGCCACTCGGTATAGCAGTTGATAATGATGCAAACAAAGCGTGGTATGTCTCTACAAAGAAAGGAGTATTAGGAAGCTATAATCTGGGAAAAAAAAGGTTCGATCAAGAATATCTCATACCAGGATGGAAATCGGAGAGAGAAAACCCACTAGCTTACTCGCAGGTATGGGATGTAAAAGTAGACAGAAAACCTCCAGGTAGTGTTTGGTTTACAGACGAAGGACACAATGCAATATGGAGATATGTCAAATTATCTCATGCATTTGAAATATACCATATACCAGGTAATACTAGTGCGTTTGGCACGACTTATCCGATATCTATACAATTTGATCCTGACAATGACAGAACCGTTTACTTTGTGGGTACATTTTCTACTTCATTATGGGTTGGAGATATTACTAGAATGAAGAATGGCACATCAGATGGAATATCTCAAATCCCTATCCCTATTAATGATAAGTTCAAAGGAATAGACCCCATTCATATCGCTACAGGTTCAATTGCATCTGATAGCAAGAGAAGTGTAGTGTGGATATCTATGCTAGCATACGGGATGAAAGGTGAGATAATCAAGTATAATTTAAAAACTCGACACTTCAACATTTTTGATTTACCCAAAGAGTTGAACTCTCCTGTAGGACTCGTACTAGATAATTCAGACAATTTGTGGGTTACAAATGCAGGAACTAGTATATTTTACAGACTAAATCCAGACAGTGGTGGTATTTTAGAACTTGTTACTTCAAAAGCTTCCCCTAGAGTGTATGGAAGTAACAGTGACGATAATTTAAGCCAAACTACAACACTAGCGAACATCTCTAAAGGTGTATACACCCTACCATATTGGATAAAGAAAGCACCAGACGGATCCCTATGGTTTAATGAGCAAGAAGGTAACAAAATCGCTAGATTTGATCCAGTTAATATGAAATTAGTCGAATATTGGATTCCTACACAGAACAGAATATGGGGCGACTGTCCTAGTATTCTTAACAGTAGTAGTAGCAATAACAATGACTACATCAACATTGATTACAACAATAATCAAAAAGAACAAAAAGAGTTTCAGCACCCATGCGGCATTGCTAATGTATTACAGTTTTCCATAAGAAACAGTAAGCAAATTTGGTTTACAGAATGGTCGGAAAATAAGATCGGCAAAATAGATACACACGAAAAATTACCGTTTTCGGTTGAAAGCACTCCTCGAAAAGAATTGATAATAAAGAGAGGCGAGACTTGCAAAATAGGATTTAAAGTCAGATCGACCGCAACATATTCAACAAAGGGTGAAAAACGTCTTTATAACACATACCCTTCGGGTGGGAATATTCATATGATAGTATCGGGTACCTTTACTTCCACAGGAGATCTTGGTAATTCCACAGGGACGTTTGTTAAGCAAATGTCATCCTCATTCCCATTGCCCAAAGAAGGGAGAACTAGAGAGGGCTCTTTTACCTTCACACCGTCGATAGATTTGAAAAGAGGAGAGTATACGATGATGATAGGCGCTGAAGACGATTCTGTTTCTTATCTGAAAGCCATTAAGGTAAAAATTACTTAGTGTACCTATAAGAACGCCCTTGACGTGGTGGATTGCGATGAGGCTTGAATTACAGAAATTGCAATTGTACTACAATATCTACAAATGAATTTAGCATGATACTTCCCGTCTCATCTGTTTTTTCTGAAGTTAAGTCGTCTAAGCGGGTGTGGCGTAGCACATACTGTCAGTGATTCCACAGGATCAAGTAAGAAACGGCTTCAATGGTTAAATCTTGATTTATGAGGTTTTTGGGCACGTGATTACTATACTTCTACCATGTTTATCTCCATAGGGAAACCATGGGATATTGCATTCAAATCAAAATTCTAACAATTTATTGCTCGGTAAAAATATATTATTCACTTCACGACCAGTACAGGACAGTGTGCGTAAGTTACAACTCCTGATGCGATACTTCCAAGAAGCAATTTTCTAAAGCCTGACCTCCCTCTAGTTCCTACCACAATTAAATCAATATTCTCTTTCTCTGCATATTCCAACAGTACATAATCTACCGGTCTTTGACTATTAATTAATTCAGGTCTGATCTGTACATTGTTTTCTCTGGCGTTCTCGTTGAACGTCTCAAACCAACTTTTGGCATTGTCCATCTTATCACTCATTTGTTTTGGGTGCTCCAATACATCTTCTTGCCTTACATGGTATGATTCAGGAATGTACGTAACAGTAACAGCGTGAAGTGTTGCACCGAAAGTCTTTGCTATGTCAAGAGCATATTCGGCTGCTTTAATGGAGTGCTCTGAACCATCGATAGCGACCATCATATTTGAGAACTTGAAGTTCGTAGACAAGGGAATCATGTTTGTAGCTCGCATATATAAAAAGCAATATGCCTGACATACCATAGGCAAGGCAATTCGCACCTAGACCGTAGCTTGTATTTACTACTCTTGCAACAGCTACTGAAACAGGACTCAAAACGAGCTGGGGCTTCTGCCGCAGATTGTCTCATCACTAACACAAGTTAAAGCTCTCGATATTCGCGATTCATGAGCAACAACAATACTAAGAGGCCATCCGAAAATCAGTTGATATTTGTTGAGTTCTAGACTTACTATATCTGAACGATAAAGCTAAGCCAAACCTAACCCATCTTGTTATTCGTAGTGATATCTGAACTCACAGGTGTTGAATCCGCGTACGAAATACCTGATGTATTATGGGATAGGATTGTATCGTTGCTG
>JASHSN010000406.1 GCA_030038695.1 Nitrososphaeraceae archaeon | reverse complement strand
AAAGTAGCGTTCACATCGATATTCGAGTAAGGGAGCCTTTACCAAGAGGGATAGACTTGCAAACGCTAGAGGGTAGTTAATCCTATCGATTTATCTTCTACCACTAAGGATACTTGTTACTCTTTTTTATAGCTAGGAAGTGCTGGGTTCTTTTTAAGATAGTAGATTAGACCTACTAAAATAAGCCCGATCAAAATATAATTTGTCGGTGGATGAAAAACGTTTGTAATTACTCCCAACTTTGGGATGACATACACCACTTTACCAATGTAGTTTTGCTCAAAGATGGGGTAATCTGCTCCAGGGATTGAGTCAGGGTTGGCATCTCCTTTGGTCCTGATAACTTTTTGACCGTTAATTGGATCAGTTACTATCTCAGCTACTCTATGTACTATAGTTATGTGCTGTCCTGAGTCATCTGTTCCGTATGTTTTAAACACAATGATATCTCCTACCTTCAAGCTGTTAAATGGGAAGTTATGACTTACGATTACATAGTCATTTATGTTAAGATTTGGTATCATACTACCGCTAGCAACAACGTAGAATGGATTTAATTGACCAAAGGCGAACCAAAAACCAAGAAGGATAATGGTGATGCCACCGGCTAGAACGATTGCGTATTTTATTTCTTTTCTCATCAATTATCATCAACTTTTATTCTATTTCTCGAGCCCTCCTACAATATCTATTTATTTATTCGTTAGGATGCACGGCTCATCATACCAATTATATCAATTGATATTTTAATTAGATAGCTTACAAATGTATAATTAGATTTAGATGAATATCGCTATTATTATTTTCTTTAATATCTAATCTAGGCTTCCTGCTCATATTAACTACTAGTAAACAATATGACTATGAGGGATTAATGACGCCCTCCTTAATTAGACCATAGAGTAGGGGGGCTTTTGATACTAATTTGGTAAGATATTATGGGATGAGATGAGAAGTCCATCAACCAAATACTTGAATATATCATTATATGTTTCAGTTTCCAGGAAACAAAAGCAAGAGTCTTGACGTTGATAGATCACTTTCTCTCTATATTATAATACTCATAAAATTAACATGCAGGCTAGTCTATACTTCTCAAATATCTTAAACAGATCCTGATTCATCCCCTCCGGAGGTTTCGAACTCGATTTTGCAAGTCCTCCAGGCCGAATGTCTCCCAATCGAATAGTCCTTGAGAAGTGTCGTCTACCATCTCTTCTGCTGCCGCGATATTGTCATGGTACTCACGAAAAAGGTTTACCCGAATCGTCGATAAATACACAATGTTCTGGGGCCGGTGGACACGGTACGGGTACGGGGAATCGAACTTCCCAAGCTGCAAACCCAATCAGCAACTCCCATGAGAATTCATGAAATGCTTACAAAGGTTAGTGGGTAAATATACAATGTTCTGGGGCCGGTGGGCACTGTACGGGTACGGAGAAATGAACCGAATAAAATGCAGACGGAAGACCAAGATTTGGATCACCATTAAACATTGCATTTATCATATAGTTACCTGGCGTAGTGGGAGTTGGAAACTCAAGTCCAAAAGGGAATGGAAAATCACCGAACTGGTCAGTAGTAGTGGTGGTGCCGCTGCGTATTGTCTGCGCGGGGCCAGATCCGTAAAGGTGTATCACTTGTCCATTAAGGTTAGTTAGAAATACAGTCTCCGACGCACAATTCATCGTCCCTTCAGTCACTTCCATTTGATCCGGGTGGCCGTATTCTGCTAAATCAATCACCGCAAATGACATGACAAAAGGACAAGGTCCATTAAGACAAGATCCACAAAGTGTGTTGGACGCTCCTAGGGTAGGAGACAGGGAAGACGTCATACTAGGTTCTCGGTTGATAACGTTCGAGGAGCTTAAATCACATGAAGTACCTGCTGTACAGTTCTGGCTTGTTATAATGTTATTATCGCCATCCGAACTGGCCAATGTACTTCGAAAATATGCTCAACATTACTGCTACGAGTGACCCTAACGCCAATGCGGTTATTTCGCCCATACTCCCAAAAAATACTCCGCTAGTAGTTTATCTGAGATGCTTCAAAACAATTGCTAAGAATATAGGAGAAATCTGCAGATATATTTCAACTGGATTATAATCATTAGAAATATAGGCATGAAACATTCTGCTACATATTATTGATACTTACCTTATCTGGTTTGCTCCGCCTATAGATATACGTCTGCAAATGAGCCCCGGCAAAACAAGATAGTTTATCACAGGTCTAGCTATGTTGTCCAACACCAATCAATTTATCATCCAACTTAAAGTCCTTTAAGTTAAACCCACCATTACCTTGACCTACACCTACACCAATACCTTTCCATCTACCAACGAGTTTAACCAATTCCCCTATCTCATCTTCCGTCATGCCAATTTGTTGTAAATGAACTAGGGTGTTTATGGCGCATGACTCCGCACTGATCAGTAAGGAGTCGGGCAATTTTAGTTTGTAGCTCAATTCCCGTTCCGTGAGTCTTGACAGTCGGTTCCGCACTATTTTTGAATTTTAGTTATAAGCTAATGAATTTGTTGTATAACATTATCTTTAGTCCTGACGACATGAAAATCTTCTGGCATGTATCAATACTGTACGTTGGTTAGGCTCGATAGAAGTATACTCCAATAGGTAGAGAGTGAAGT
>JASHSN010000405.1 GCA_030038695.1 Nitrososphaeraceae archaeon | reverse complement strand
AGAGGAAATGTAATCGAGATGGACGTGGATTCTTATTTCGAATCGGTCCGCCTTATGATGCCAATGTCGAGTATTATTTATAGCGGCCGATGAGGAATTGTTTAATGGATATATGACCAATTACGAAAAAAGAAGATCGTATTGACTTACTACTAAAGCCAGCCTAAGACTACGAATAAAGTTCTGAATTGGGATCCTAAGATGAATTGGTTCTCTAGTTTACTTCATTCGCAAAATGAACTTTTTATGGTAAACTCGGTCATTGATTCGAAGATGCTATCTGATGGAATAGGAAAATAGAGCCACACCTTAAATCAGTCACAGCTTAAATCGGTTTTGTGAACGAAATCAATCACAGCTTAAATCAGAGACAAGTGAAGATGTGTAATGCGAGTACAGGTACTAATGTACAGACAAGATGATCCTGCCAAATGCACTGCAGCTAAATTAGTCAGGTTTGGTCTAGCTGAATCAGTTAGATCTATTAGCGTAAATACATTATTACTAGATCCTTTTTGCAAAGTCGTTCTGTCAAACGAAGATAACAGTCACATTAAATCGGTTTGTGCACTTGACTGCTCTTGGGAAAAGGCAATCGCCACTTTACTGAAAGGAAAAGTGTTAAAGAATGGAATCTACCGACGCTTGCCGGCTTTACTCGCCGGAAACCCTAATAATTACTGTAAATTATCAAAGTTATCTACTGCAGAAGCATTAGCTGCTTCCCTGTTCATATTGGGATGGAGAAATCAATCAGGTAAGATATTGGACAAATTTAAATGGGGACATACCTTCATTGAGTTAAACTCAGAGATCTTAAACGATTATAGTAATGCAATGAACGCGACGGAAATAGTTGAAATTGAGAAGCAGTACTTTCCTCATCTGACTACCTCGCAAACACTCAATTAATATAACCGAAACTCATACGCAGAGAAGTGAGCTAGCGAGCGGGTTACTCGAAAGAGAGGAAACTCCTCCCTCATTGCAGGCGACTCGAATTAGCGATAATTAGCTGGAGACAGCTGGCAACGGGACAGAAAAGATATCCAGCTATGGGTGCACTGATGATGGTGAATAACCTGAGGCTCATGGACCTGGAATGAAAACGCCGACCCGAGCGGAGCAAGGCCAAACAGAGCATAAGGATCCTGCATCTGCTCGGGTTGGCCGCTCAGCGGAATCCCGCATAAAACAGAAGGAGGGTTACTACTAGCACACACCTAGGAATTGTGTATGACCTGAGAGGTCTACTTAATGGTTGAGTCAACTGATGGTAGTCTAAAACAAGGTTTAAGAACTGTCTGATACTCGTTGAGATAGACATGCCTTATTGTATGAAATATGCTGACACGAAGCGCGCGTTGCCCTAAAATGGGGATCCCTCTCCAACACGACCGGATCTTGGTGCATCCCCCCCAACAGGTGGACTCTTTCCCAAGTCCGTCTCGTGGGTCTTTGTGGCCCTGGCAGTTTTAGGTGATCTTGACTTGAACAGCACAAAGACGGCAATTCCTCCCATCATGCCACCAAAGACTAGGAGCACCTGGGTTGGGAATCCTCCAGTAGCAGTAACTGTGCCTGCAGGTGCTTGTGCAGACACATAGGCAATATCACCACCGTTTGCAGATTTTTGTGTCTTGGAGAATCCAGCAATCTGAATCTGAGCACTAGGTGGAGGAGTCGAAGCATGAACGCCAACTGTTTCACCATTTACGGTTGCGGATGCATCCCTAACTTGTTCGGTATAAGTCCCTTCCCTAAGACTACTCTCTCCGAGTGCATATACTGAAACAGCCCTAGACCCTGGTTGTTGGCTAAACAGACCAGAGGCACCTGCAATGCTTCCTGTAGGGTCGAAAAGAAAGTGCCAATTATCCATAGGAGCTCCGATAGTTTGGAAGTTAAGTATAGGATCCTGCATAATATCAGCAGCTGGCGAGTTCAAAAGTTGCTGAGCCAAAGCTGGATGTGTAACCTGGAATAATCCGATAGGAGCGTTAATATTTACTTTCCCGTAGTTCGGTGTATCAACTACTAGTGGTTGATTGACGATAACACTTCTCCAATTCAAATCAATGACTGAGTTATTTGATGATGATTGTAGAACATAATTGGAGATAAATGCCTTAAGGTCCAATTTGTACGAGACTAAAAGTGAGTCCGCTTGTCCTAGCATATCACCATTATATTCGAGAGTTGCATTGGTAATGCGCACAGGACTCTGTTTCTCACTTGCTATATCTTGATTGATCGTTGATATGACATTATCTGGTGCGCTCATTGTAAATCTAACGTGCTGTGATTTACCATTAAACTGGTTGGATAACGCGCCTCCTGCCGGGTAGCTCAGGGTAAGGAACCTTACTCCTGTTAGATCAACAGAAGCAGTGCTTGTCTTTGGAGAAAGAAATACAGTAAATTGTACAGCGTAAGCATGACTCGTAACACCTGCAACTATAATTGCTGAGATAATGCAGACCAGCAGAACTGCACTAATATTCACACAAGAACTCTCATGACGTCCTGTTTATATTCTTTATTGATTACTACGCTATGGTGGCAGTAGTATCTCGGATGTCCGTATTGAAAAATTTTACGTTGTGTACTGAAGGACGTCGGCTATGATAACCGTTCTAGCTGGGGGGACAGGCTCCATCAAATTAATTCGTGGACTCGCCTCTCAGCACTGCGATTTGAAAGTAATCTCAAATGTTGCCGACAATATTTGGCTTTACGGCCTTTACATTTGCCCAGACATCGACACGGTGATTTATGGATTAGCAGGTATACTTGATCCTATACAAGGTTGGGGAATAAGAAATGATTCATTTCAGTGTCTCCATCAAATGGAGATGCTTGGCGAGCAAACTTGGTTCAAGATAGGAGACAGGGACTTGGCTACACATCTGGTACGGACAATCATGCTGAAGAATGGAAATCGCCTGTCGTATATTACGGAGTGGTTTAGAAAAAGGTATTCCGTCTCCGCAGGAGTTATTCCTGCAACTGATGATCCCATAGAGACAAGAATCTTGACTGACAGAGGTGAAATGCACATTCAGGAATTCTGGGTAAAACATAGGGCTGAACCAACAGTTTTTAATATTAGGTATAAAGGTACAGAGCACGCGAGAATTAATCCAGAAGTGATCCTGGCTATAAGAAAGTCCAAGTTAATCGTCGTGCCGCCCGCCAACCCTGTCTCAAGTATAGGTGCAATTCTAGCCATCAAAGGTCTCAAGGAAGTACTTGTTGACGAGAGAAAAAAAGTTGTTGGAGTCTCACCTCTAATCGGGAATAGGGCTGTAAGCGGACCTGCCGTAAAGTACATGGAAGCGATGAAATTACCTGCTACTCCATTTGGGATAGCACAAAATTACTCTGATTTCCTAACCAAATTTGTTATTTCTAAGGATGACAGAGATTCATATGGAATGATAGAAGGAATTGGTGTGAAGGTCTACGAAACCGATATTCTGATGAAATCATCTGATGACGAAAACAGACTGGCGTCATATCTTCTCAGACAAACCTAACTATGAAAATATTTGCTGTTGTACCGGTTAAGAGGTTCGAAAGTAGTAAATCAAGATTGTCGTCGGTGCTAAATGTCGTTGAACGAAAACAGTTGTCCGAGTTGTTACTTAGAAATACCTTAAGAGTTCTTACAGAGTCCTCTGCAATATCGGATATTGTCATAGTTTCAAGTGATGAGCTGGCAATGGAGATCGCGAGAAGGAACGGAGCAATAGTTTTAAGAGAGAGTAGAGATGACGGAGTGAATGCGGCTATTGCGCGAGCGGATGATTATAGTTTCAAAAAAGGAGCAGAGGCTACTTTAGTAATTCCACAGGATCTCCCACTCCTAGTGGCTGGAGATGTTAATATGATTTGCAAGGGGGCAGAATTGCCAGATAGATGCCTGGTTGTATGTCCTTCCGTACGGTATGATGGATCAAACGCTCTTCTACGTAAACCATCACGGCTGTTGAAGACATATTATGACGAAGATAGCTTTAATGCACATATCCGAGCAGCTACAAAAATAGGAATTCCTATCAAAGTTTTTTTATCAATGAGGATTATGCTAGATCTTGACACCACCGAAGATATTAAAATTCTTATGAACCAAGGGATAACAAATCTTCCTCTCGATTACCTGAAGTCCAAATTGAAAACGTAGAGTCATGTCTGATCTATTTTTCATGCGTATCTGAGATTTTAATTCCTTTTTTAACATAGCTAGCCATCTTGCGTAACTTTGTTAGTGGTCCAATTTAAGAAAGACGAACCGAGTTCAAGTATAGCTAAGGAACAGCACAAAAGACTTGTGGATTTGCGGTAGAGATCATGTTCGATTTCTAGACACCTAGGACTGTCTTTCAAACCTGTTTTCGAAAGTTTGTGAATCAGTTTTAGGGTTACAACATTGATTTAAATACAAACTTGCAGAACTACATAGCGATGGATACTAGAAACATCGGCTTGAGAAATATAGCGGTTGCTGATACAAAGATCAGTTCTATAGACGGTGAAAACGGCAAACTAATCTATCGAGGATATGAAATTTTAGATCTGGTAAACCATTCAACTTTTGAAGAAACCGCGTACCTGCTCCTGTTCGGAGAGCTACCCAGTAAACAAAATTTGGCAGATTTTTCTCGTCGACTGAAAGAATCTCGAATACTACCAGAACCTATTGTCAAGAATCTGACCACTCGACCAAAGAGAGCACGCCCCATGGATGTGTTGCAGTCATCTATTTCCGAACTTCCTGATTACGATTCAGATATGGATGATGATCATAAAGAAGCAAATGTCAGAAGAGCGATTCTTCTCATCTCAAAGATCCCAACAATTATTGCGGCCTGGGACAGGATTCGAAACGGACTGCAGGTGGTCGATCCGAGAGAAGAAGGGTCGCACGCATCGAATTTTCTGTATATGCTGCGAGGCAAAGATCCTAACGAGGAAGAATCGAAGGTATTCGACATCTGTCTCATATTACATGCCGAACATAGTTTCAACGCATCCACTTTTGCCGCCAGGGAAATAGCATCGACTAGAGCTCATATGTACGCATCGATTGGGGGAGCAGTCGGTGCTTTATCTGGCGAACTACACGGAGGTGCAAATATTCAGGTTATGAAGATGCTCCTTGAAATAGGAGAACCCAATAAGGCAGAATGGTGGGTGAATGATAAATTACAGCAGGGTGGAAGGGTGATGGGCATGGGACATGCAGTATACAAAACGACGGATCCTAGAGCAGGAGTTCTTTCAAGATTGTCTGGAATTATGTCTCGTGAAACTGGTACAAAATGGTTCGAAATTACAGAATGTGTCGAAAGGGCAACCAAGAAGTATATGCTAGATCACCATAAACAACCAATTTATCCAAATGTCGATCTTTATAGCGCGTCATTATACTTTAGCATGGGCATCCCAATGGATCTCAATACTCCTATATTCGCTATTTCAAGAATCTCCGGGTGGTGCGCGCACGTTATCGAAGAGAAATTTGCAGAAGCTGCTCCAAAGCCTGCCCTTTATCGACCGCAAGCCTCATACGTAGGAAGATACTGCGGTCCTATGGGATGTGAATATATTCCCATCGATAGCCGGCCAGAAAGCTAATCAAGATATGTTACAAGGCTAAGATGACTTTTAAATTCAGACAAATTATAAATCAAGTGCTTTGAAAATATCTATACTATCTAAAAAAGAGAGTACCATCTTAATGAATTCAATTCGAACAAAATGGCCTGAACATATTATCCCAAAAATAAAGAATTTCAAGATATATCAAATCGAAGCAGGCAAGTTTTTGATCCAAGCTGAGAGTTTTTTTGCAATCCAGGCACGTGAATCGGTTATCTTACCATTCCTAGGCAAACCGGAGTTGCTAGACCACTTTCCTTCTGTCTATGTAGATATGGGTGCCATCAAATTTGTTTGCAACGGAGCCAAAGTAACGAGACCTGGAATAAAGAGTTTCGAAGATTTCAAGAAAGATGGGATTGTTATAGTTAAAGATCAGACTTACAAGAAAGCGTTGGCAGTAGGCATAGCTATGGCAGATAGCGAAATTGCTTCCGCTATGGCAAGAGGGTATGTGATAGACAATTTGCATTACATCAGTGATAAATTCTGGGAGGCTTCGAAGTCCATTGTTCAGTAGCAGTAATATTTAAAGGTAGATCGCCAAAATAAGTCAAGAGGTACCTCACAAATATCTGGAATAAAATATGATTAGGTACATACTAGATCGCGACGACAGATATCCTAATTCAGAAATGAATATTAATTCAGCCATCATTAGTCAAGCGACGTAGATCTGGTTGCCAGAAAGCGATATTCCGATGAGGATGACACATATCGATGGTTTTAACATTAGATATCTAGATTATAACAGGTTGACTCATACATCTCATAAAATTAGAGTTTTACTTCTCTTGCATGGTATAGGGGCCTCTGCCGAAAGATGGTTGCCTGTAATTCCAGAGCTGTCCAAGTACTTTAGAGTAATTGTCCCAGACATAATTGGTTTCGGTTATAGTGATAAGCCAACTGTTGAATATACAATCGATTTCTTTCTTGCCTTTTTGCAAAATTTTTTAGATGATTTGGATATTCATGCTGCGAATATAGTAGGGTCATCATTTGGAGGATGGATGGCTGCGGAATTCGCTATACGATTTAAAAAGAGAACAGATAAATTGATTTTGGCTGCTCCTGCCGGGATGATGCTATCTTCCACCCATGCTCTTGACCAGTATATTATGGCAGCCTTATATCCGACCCGCGAAAATGCACTAAGAGCCTTTATGGATATGGCGTACGATCCCAACCATGTCACGGAAGATACGGTAAGGGACTTTGTCAACAGAATGAGGCTTCCGAACGCCAAGTACGCATTTATGTCAACATTATTGGGAATACGAGACTCGCCAATGCTGCCAGACAAGTTATCCAAAATATTAGTGCCAACGTTATTTATCTGGGGAGACAATGATAACATGATACCCATGCAGTATTTAGGAGATTACAGACGAGTTCGTAATAGCCAGATTGTAGTAATAAAAGATTGTGGGCATACCCCATATGTCGAGAAACCTGCGGAGTTCAGCAAGGCCCTTTTAGATTTTCTTGATAAGGAGAGATAGATGGGATTAATATTAAATAAAAGGCAGTCTAACCTTTTGTTGTAATGGGCGATACTTCTGGTGGCGACGAAGGGACTAGTGGATTTAAAAAGGCAATTGAAAAGGGAGCTGAAGCACAGAGAGATTTCATAAGAAGTTATTCGGCGGTCCAACAAGATGCAATTCAGAATTTTTTCTCTACACTTCAAGGCTTAACATATTATAATGCAATGTTCAAGACAACTGTGCAGACTGGGGGCAGAATATCCATTCCAGAGGCTGAAAGGCAGGCTTTGAATATCGGGGATGGCGACCTAGTTCAAGTAATTATTATACCCATACATAGGAGAAAAGATGCCGTTCCCGATTAGAAGGTCATTACGTTGGACATCAAACTATTGCGAACGTGCCTTGATCCATTGGCCGACTTTGGGGAGCACATTATTCTGGGAATAGCTGCTAGCGATAAGTCCCACATGTCCGGTATGAAATCGCATTAACCTTTTATCAACACTTGATACTCCATCATTTAATGATGCACTGCATTGTGGCGATACGAGATGATCTTCTTCAGCAACAATATTAAGAACAGGAATTTTTATTTTTGAGAGGTCTATAATCTCATTTCCTATCTTCATTTCGTTAGCCACTAGAAGGTTTTTTTGGTAAATGTCTATTATCCATTGCCTGAATGTTTCGCCTGCAATAGGTGGTGTGTCATAAAGCCATTTTTCCACTCGAAGAAAATTCTGAACGAAAGCCTCGTTGTCGATGTTTTCAACTAAGTTGAAATATTTGTTTACTCCTTGCTTGAATGGCTTTAAGGTCGAATATAACGCATAGAGCTGCTCGGAAGGTAAATTACCAAGAGAATTAAACAATTTATCTGCATCCAGATATCTTGAGAAATTGGCCAACACAGTAGTATCCTTATCCGAATCAATTACTGGCGCGATTGTGGCTAGATTTCTGATCTTATCGTCATGTAATGTACTATAAATTACAGACATGGTCGCGCCCATGCAATATCCGTGAAGGGTTATCTTGTCTACTGAGCTTTTTCTTCTAACAAAATCGACGCAATCGTCGATGTAATTATTCACATAATCATCAAAAGTGACGTATTTGTCAAGCTGAGTCGGGGTTTTCCAGTCTATTAAATAGATATCGAATCCTTGGCTCAACAGGTTGCGTATCCAGCTCTTATCAGATTGCAAATCTAGGATATACGACCTGTTTATCAAGGCGTACACAACCAAGATCGGCGTCTTTGCTGTCTTGCTTACCATAGGTCGATAATGTAGAAGCCTATACATTCTGCCTTCATGTACGACTTCATTCGGGGTGTTCCCAACTATGATATCGGCCGCGCTATGAAGTGTGTTTCTTGTCTTTTCGAGCTTACGAGTTATATCTCCAACTTCTTTAAAAAGATCCGTATCGATTATCTGGTATATTGAACTATCCTTTTCGAAGGGTTTATCGGACGTACTAGTAAGGTAGGTTTCCAGATTCATTTATTTTCAAGACCTCAATTTTCCGTATAAGATCGTGAACAGTCTTTTTCAAATCGTGAATATCTTTAGACATCTCATCCATATCTGATCGAGTAGGTAGGTTTAGTGTTTTTAGATTTTTTTCAGTAAGCTTCTGTAAATGCATCAATAGATCAAATTGGTTACTTTGCAGCAAACCGTACAGCATAGCAAATTCCTTAGAATCATACAAGCCAGTGAATGCATCTTCAAAAGCATCTATCGCAACCTTTCTATATTTTTCAAAATCCTCTTTTGAGTTGTATTGTTTAGGTGCTTTCTCGGATGCCTTCGCCAACGCTTGCACATAAGTGTTGTTAATTTGCATACAATATTCGCCAAGGTGTATTTGTAATTCTAGAAAGGTTTTCCCAAATTCAACAAGTTCCTTGAGATCTGATCTAGACTTTTGAGAATAGGCGAAGGACGGTCCAACAGTCGGTAATTTGCTAATATCAGACCAAATATTGAATACTTTTGCTATCTGTTCTTGTGTAAACCGACTATCAATATTATCATGTGCAGTCTCACTCCGCTCAGTATTAGCATTAATATCACTAATATTGCTGTTACTTGTAACTTTATCCTCTATAACCATATGATTCACTCTCAGCCGGATGCCACAAGACTAAATTACTGACAATAGGAACGTGTAATATTATCTCGTTATTATACCTTTTCGTAATTACCGTGCATTTTATAATTAACTCTGGCAACAACGTCGAGGCAATCAGGTAGGCACTGATTATGGCTAAACATTTTATAAAGGTGATTTGCCCCTTTCAATTTACCATGCTGCCTGTTCTGTGGTACGGTCTTAACTGCGGCTACAAATCAGGCTTAAGTAAGGGCTCGTAGCTCAGCATGGATAGAGCGCCTGCCTTCTAAACTTGAAGAAAGCCGGAAGTCGTGGGATCAAAGCCCACCGGGCCCGTTTCGATATTGACACTATTTTAAGGGCCCCTCTGCAGATATAGTGAAGAAAGGTATGATTTCAGTCGTTGAAGATCCTATGGCAGCCTTCCTGTATGCCCTTAGGTCACCCATCTCCAAGAAGAAGTATCCGCAAAGGCTTGGGGTCTTCTTAAGGTCCCTTGGCTTTAACGGTGTGTTCAAGGACGACGCCCTAGAATTCTTAAAGAAAGCGAGGGAGGATCCAGAGTGGGTAGAGGACAAGCTCATGCAGTTCATATCATCTCAAATAGAAAGGTTAGACCGGGGAGAGATATCAGCTGCTAAAATATCCAATTACTACAAGGCCGTCAAGTTATTTTTGGAGATGAATAGAGTCACGTTATCGTGGAAGATCCTTCGTCGTGGTGTTCCGACTGGAAACAGGGCTGCAGACGACAGGGCCCCAAATCTCGAGGAACTTCATCGTCTTGTGGAATATCCTGACCCGCGCATTAAGCCGCTTGTCTATACGATGGCATCTTCAGGTATTAGGCTTGGTGCCTGGGACTTTTTGAGATGGAAGCATATTACGCCTGAAATAGACACAGGCCAGGTGGTAGCAGCCAAGATGTTGGTCTATGCAGGCCAGAATGAAGGAAAGAAAAAACAATAGACGTCACGAATTTCGGCTCAGGCATATAACGCCTTGGTCGAATGGATGGATTATCGTAAGAAACATGGTGAGCAGATAACAAAAGTCTAACTGCTATTGTTGAAAAAGAAGATGAGTCTCATATTCTAAGGATAGGTCCAATCCCTGCTGCGAAGGGTGCGATTTGTGCGCTAAATGAGATAGGCAGAATGCACTTTGCGATCAGAAGCATCTTCTAGATGTAATGCAGGAGCAATTCTTTACTATCAACAAACATGGTATTCCGGCTTGGATCTCTTCCCCAACAGCAATAATCGTATCTGCAAATCCTAATGATGGGGAGTGGAAAAATCCTGAGAAGATCGACCTGGATGAATTCCCTGTTTTGAAACCGCTAGTAGACAGGATCGATCTGATATTTGTATTCAGGAACAAAGGAGATGAACAAATAATCAGAAATTATGCCGATTCTAAGTTCGACTTGGATGATATTTTGGTCCCTGATTATACACCATATT
>JASHSN010000404.1 GCA_030038695.1 Nitrososphaeraceae archaeon | reverse complement strand
TCTCTTCTTAATTTCACGTTGTATTCATTACATTTTTCTTGAACTTCATCAAACCATATTTGAGCTTCCCTCTTTACATGTTCTTTAATTCTCTCAATGCAACGTCGATTGACAGATCCACCATAATAAGTAGAATATACATGCTTAATTTCTGAATGAATTACGTGTAGTGCGATCAATTCATTCTGCTTTTTTCTAGCTATGCCGATAGCATATTCTGCTGCTTTTATAGACGACTCTGACCCATCAATTGGAAGTAATATTCTGGAAAATTCTTTGTTCTTTGGATTGTACATATAGAATTTCAACCAGAATAGAAATTTAAAACGTTAGAATGCAGTGCAATGCAGATCTGCAAGATAGTATTATAATCTGTGTTAGTGGTAGATAATGCCATTGACCATTAGTCGGAGAAACATTACGTTATGTTATCGTATTCCATGGTTTGAAAAAATGTAATATCTGCTCCAACAAAACAGCCAGATGCAATGATATTGATGAGTCTTAATAATAAGGTATATGATAATAACAAACATAGCATCATCTCGATTGCTTCTTGCAGAACAAACTGTTTGGCTCCAGTAATCAAGGCCATCAATGACAAATTAGGTATTGAGAACTGTAACATGACAACTACCCACGCATATACAAACGATCAAAGGATTTTGGATTTGCCTCATAAGAACTTATAGTAGTATAGTTGTTGACTTTATGCATGTATGTATCATAGGAAATTTTCCCATAGCAATGGTAGTGATTATAAAATATCTCATCTCTTTTATTCCATATCTATACTGCAATCCAACACCCGTAGCAACCATTCCAAGTTGAATGGCGTCCTTCTCGTTTGTTCACCCCGTTCAAGCCAAATCCAATCATTAATCAAAACACTGAAAGAGGCAATAGAAGAGCTTATGGCGAGAACAGCGGGCAGAAGGAATACACTCAAAATAGTATCGGGAGCTTCTTCTTTTAGGCTGCAATGTATTAATGAACTTCATTCTGATCTGCCAAATATTTTTGATCATTATCCTAAGTGTTGAATAATATATTACCCTGGTTCGCATTGCGATACAGTGTTGTGATCTATGAGTTCAATAGGATACTGATATATGGTGCTATTTGGATAGTTATGATGTATTCCAAAATGACATACAAGTCTCAAATAGTTACTGATCTAGGTGTCTATGAACTACTTATTCCACGGTTCGTTAACGAAGCTTTGTTAGCAAATGATAGAGTAAAGTATTTCTTTTCTTTACTACAGATGGCAAAAGAACACGCGGAAGGTCATGATGATTCAGGATCTTTGAACTCGAACGAAAGACGTGCCTGCGGCGTAGATGATGACAGATTTGACAAGGTAATACAAGAAAGTACTAAGATAGATTCTGAACATTATCGTATCCCACAATTGGGATCAATATTAGATCATATCCTACAGTGCATTAGCGATATGATGAGTCCACTTGATAGAGTCAAAATTCAACTAGATGAAAATGATAGGACGACAACAGCTCCAGTTCAAAACACCGAGCATTACAATTATAATGCAAGGCTAGAAGCATTGAAGAAACAAATTTCCTTACTCGAAAATGATATCATCACGAATAGATACTTAGATATCATCACCTCAGGTAAAAGAGAGATGGGCGATAGTTTCCATTTACTTGTGATGGATCTTCATAAGGATCTCAATCTACTTCAGTCTAAAGTTTCTCAAGAATCGATAGAGGGTGCCAGGGTCTATGGATTAATTGAGACCGATAAAAGTTCTGTCAGAGCCTTCATGAATGGTGTCAACCAAACTGCGAAGCTCAAATTTGAGCATGTAGGTCTTGGTACGACTGCAACAAGGTCTGAAGAGGATCTAATTATCCAGAATGATATAGGCACCACCGATGCACATGTGTTAGTACTGCGCGTCAACAAGTTGAAAGCAACCTTAACTTATACCGATATTCATATTCAAAGGCTTTTGTTTTTTCATTCATTGCTTCAAAGATATAATGTCAAATGGAGTGATAGTAAATACAGGAAATCAAATATCAAGGATGCTGATATGTATCATCTTAGTATCGGTGTCTATGAAGCAACAGACGACAAAGACTTGTATGAATACCTATCTTTCTTAGGATCGCGTATAGTATTTCTTATCGATTGGAACCGGGCGAGAAAAACTCTAAGAAATTTTGTCAATAATACAAACTGTATAGAAATCCTCAAATGGGCAGCAGATAGAAATTATGGACATAGGGCATTCCTAAAATTGGGTGGTGAACAACTTTTGTATGGAGCAATAAGACAGATTGGTGATCCTTCTATTCATTACGGTCAACGGTTGGATGAGGTTATTGGAAAAGAACGTACAATAGAATTCTTGAACTTTGTTTTCAAGACATGCTACGAAAATCTTATTGGAGGCGGATCTGAGTCTCTGGTTAGAGATAGAATACGCGCAGAACTTGCAAGTTATTTTCGTACTGCAGAACAAGATGTTCTGCAAAAAACAGCCGACCACGCTTCTCTACTAGTTGAAATCGCTGAAGCAGTCAGGAATAGTATTCTTAGTATCGGCGAAGATTATGAAACTATAACAAGGAATTCTAAAAGAGCTAGGACATGGGAAAGTAAGGCTGATGTGATGGTAAAGGAAGTTTGCACATCAGCAAAAAAACCAAATGTCCCAAGAGCATTTGAACAGATTATTATGAGAGCTGATGATGCAGCTGACCATTTGGAAGAGGCGGCATTTCTGCTGACATTGTTGCAAAAGTATGATGACCTTGAAGCCATATGTGATCTTAACGAAATATCGTACAATACATATCGCGATTGCATGGAGTACTTCAAAGCTTTGGAAAATGCAAAAGTTGTTCATAGAGGAAGTCCACATGTAGACATTCAGGATTTTTTGGAAGCCATCGATAAGACTATCGCCATTGAGCACGATGTCGATGAAATCAATCGCCGTGTAGAGGAAGCTCTTATCAATAAGGTTGAAGATTTTAAACAGTTTCATATCTTTTCAGAAACTGCGAGGAATATTGAAAGAGCTACGGACTGCATTATGAAAGCAGCTGTTGCATTACGTGATTACACTTTAGGAAAGCTTTCTGTGTCTTTGTTGTCTTGACAATGATATATAAGAGCCAAATATGTTTACTGGTTTTATAAGCATATAAGTAAAAAATGGAAAAATTCCTTTTCATTTCTAGCAAGGGGGTTGAGCTCGACGACTCAAACCTTGAGAACGTCGGTCTTAAAGCATTTAATTTGATGAAAATTGCTCAAATGGGTCTTCCAGTTCCGCCTGCTTTTGTAATAGGTACAAGATTTTGTCACAGTTATTTTTCTAATGCTGGAAAATTATCTCAAGCTTTTAATGATCTTGTTCATGATAACATTGTTATACTACAGCAAACAACTGGACTTGTTTTTGGTGGAACAAGAAATCCACTTCTCGTTGCTGTAAGATCAGGCGCAGCATTATCAATGCCAGGTATGCTCAGCAGCATACTAAATATAGGGATTTGTAATGAAACTCTTGGTGGTCTGTTACGTATGACCGGTAATCCCAGATTTGTATGGGATTCATATCGTCGACTAATTGAGACATATGCAGAAGTTGTCTACGACTGCTCTCTTGATCCATTTAGAAGTGTACTAGATGCCCACCTTAAAGATGACGGAGCAAATACCCATGATGATCTCGACGTCGAATCTTTGAAAAGTGTTGTTAAAGATTACTTAAAGATCTTTGCAGAACAAACAAATGGCATTCCGTTTCCACAACAACCGAACTCTCAACTAGAAGATGCAATAGCGGCAGTTTTCCGTTCTTGGGAGAATCCAAGGTGTATAGAGTACAGAAGGCTGAATAATATTCGAGGCCTATTGGGCACTGCTGTTACAGTTCAAACTATGGTCTTTGGAAATATGGGCCCAACCTCAGGCTCTGGAGTAGCCTTTACAAGGAATCCATC
>JASHSN010000403.1 GCA_030038695.1 Nitrososphaeraceae archaeon | reverse complement strand
CTCTTGGCGGTAACCCGAGTAGGAGTTACGAGTTAGGGCACCTCATTTGAGGACATGACGCCCCTGGCTGACCCTCTATATAGCACACAATCAAAGCTTTTGAGTGCGTTTGAAAGATGGATCGAGTATAATAATGGTACTAAGTATGTAGAAATTATACTTAAAAAACAGGAGATCGGCTGGTCACGTGGCATCATTAAGACCCCACTTGAAGTCTGTCATTAATATTCGTCTTCAACACCACCACCCTAATTCATGCTCTAAGGCATGGGTGTAAATATCACTCTTAGAAACATCCCCATAAATCCTGCAACACCACTTCCTGCAAAGGGTATTATACTAGACAACAAAGGTTCAGTACTCATCTGCTTTCCTTCGCTCCTCAGGATGTTTTGAGATATACTCTGAGTGAACAAAGGCTACGACCCCTCTTACCCAGCCAGGATCTAGGAACAATGATGGGGGAAGTGAATGGGGCGAAGGTAGAGATGATTAAGACAACTACTTCCTCACTATACCATTGCTTATTCCTTAGTGCAAACCGTCCGTGCTCTTGGAACAGTGATAAGTGGGTACTTCCCCCCGGTGGCTCAACTCACACAGGTTGTAACATAGCGATAGACTACGATTGTTTCAACCAGCCTGGAAGGTAATTCTGCGTTAGGAATAATCGGATGCCCTACAACCCTGTCTATCGCAGTAGGCATCCTTTCGCCTTGTCAACATTTACTCGTGCTTCAGTCAATCCTCTCGAACTCGCAGAAACAAGAGTGTTTTTCGTACTGTAAGAATGTCGGGGGAGTTATTAATCCAATCTCTAACATAGGTAAAAGAGGATATCAACAAGATGGGGCCGCCCCCTGTTTTAGTATTTGATGGTATGTTGCCCTCTCCATATCGTTCATCTAGAATTATACCTTTTATCCTCAAAGCGGTGATTTCATGGTTTCTAGCGTCCAAATCCCACAACAAAGTAATGATAGCCTGGTTCCTAAGTTCTGGCTCATATGGAACAATTGTTAATAACTCATCTAATTGCCAGATATCGTTGATATCACATGGACTATCTCTAAGTGGTTTTTTATGTCTGATTTTTAAGAATGTGGGAGTTTCCCAGTCTGCCTCCGTCTTATCTTTATTTTGGTTGACAGTAGTATTAAACAACCATCTAAAGAAGACAGAAAGTAATCTCAAGTAAGAATTGAAACTTGTGATCCATTTCCCTTCATCATCCTTTTGCCGTTCAACCCATTTACCTTCCTTTTGTAAAAATCGATGATTTAGGAATTTTAAAATCTGCTCCTTTGTATTGATAGAGGTAAAAGGGACTTGGTAAAATCTGTCAAGAGATATCAATAAAAGTAGCAAATTGGTAATATGGTGCTCACTTTTAAGGTCCTTTGATAGCATATATTGATAAAAGTCTTTTAGTATAATCCGATTATCTGTGCTCACAGACTCGAGTTTTTTGAGGACTGTTGGTAGACTGGTAGGCAACTTTTTTTATTTTATTCACTGTTTATGACAGGAATATAATCCCTTATTCTATAGGGAATGATAAACTAGTGATACTATAATCCCGGAACTGCTCCTATCAAATGGCCTATTAGATAACCTGCAAAACCCGCAACAAGCCCGATTATTGTCATTTGCAAGCCACTCCACCAAATTGATCCAATGGTGGTTTTCGCCTCATACGCGCCAATGAAAAAAAGCAACCCTCCGCTAACGATTACAGAGGCAACTGAACCATATAGAATATTTGTCGATGCGACAAAGAAAAATGGTATGAGGGGGATAAAAGAACCAAATACAGTTGAGGAAAGTACTATCGCAAAGCTGCGTCTTGCCTCTCCCTTATCAAGCGGAGCGAGCTTTAACTCGAAAGAAATCATAAATTCTAGCATCGCCTTTGGATTTGACCCGATGTTGTTAGTCATGCTTTCAAGTGTCTCTCCTTGGTAACCCCAGTCACTCAATATCTTCCTTACTTCTTCAATCTCGCTCGCTGGAATCTCTCTCATTTCACTCTGCTCCCGCAACACCTCCTTGAGATATTGTCTGCGTCTGGCTATCGTCGATGTATAAGCGACCGCGCCCATAGAAATTGATTCTGCACCCAAGGCTGCAAGCGTAGCAACAAAAATTATTTTTATGTCACTGGTTGCGGCCGTTACTCCAAGCAATATGCCTAGCACGTTTACAAGACCATCTTGGGTTCCCAATATAAAATCAGACAAGAATGAATGCGACGCATGAGGCTCCTTCAGCGTCTTTCTCAGTGGCATATTGCGTTTTCGTTGTCCGAAATTAATAAGCATGACTCTGCAGCATACAGTAGTCCGCGGTATGCCCTGGACTAGGAACCAACGCATTTACTCATGCTTCGACCTAGACGCACACAGTCGATCGACTCCACTGTTACATGATCGGTTACAAGGATGGAGTGAGGGAGATAATAGGACATTTGATGCCACTAATGGTTGGAAACGCATTGTAGCTATCTGGGTAGCAGGAATACTGTCGTTAGGTGAGATCAAACTGTTGTTCTTCGGACAA
>JASHSN010000402.1 GCA_030038695.1 Nitrososphaeraceae archaeon | reverse complement strand
CAGGATTAGACTCGAGTATCGTAAAGAGATTTTTAGAAATTACGCAACAGGTCCACCTGTTATGGTGTCTTGTGAATACTTATAATCCTGCAAGTCAAATGGCATACATTCTACGAAAAATGGTTTCTATATAAAAATTCTTCTGAATCACCCGAAGCGCAGCAGTACACACAGCTCTCTCTCTGGTCTCTTTTTACGCATTTTCACCTTTTTCTGAACTGACGACGGCGTTGACCGTATTGATGATATGATTGACGAGATTAACCTAAGCTTGATGTATGCTTAGCGTTCTAATAAAATAACTAACTCCCAAGATTCCCACCGAAGTAACTGACCGTTTCTGATGCTGATGCCTTGAGGGAGCTTGGAATAATGTTCAGAAAATTAGGGATTACTGCACCCCAGTCTACTATAGGTTTTAGGTAGAGTGTTCTAAAAGATCTAGGTGTTGACGAAGAGAATTTCGGGGAGTTTGTTTCTCAGATTTACAGTCAATGCGAGGACGGTCTCAAACCAGAGTATATCGCTTATAACACAAAACAGATACTCGATTTATCAGGCTCTATACCGCTTTCGGAGATTCCCAAAAGCGAAAACTATAAGAAGATATTAAAAAACTAGAAGGAGACGAATTAGAAGCACGAACCAGTTATTGACTAGAATAGCAATTCTCTAAGCTCAAAGTTGAATTGGACAAGCTTGAATTAGTAAAGGCTAGACTAGTAGGACTTGGTTCTAGTAAAGGCAATCTCCTGCTTGAGCTCTTCGAATAGACAGTTAATGATTACATTCGCCGAATCTCCGAGTAATTCTTTTATCGCATCTTCTAAGTTCGTAATTTTAGATGTAGTTAAATCATCGATCTTGTATAACATTTTGAGTGTATTAAGTAGCCTATGAGATGACTCTTTCCCTATGGCTTTATTCATACATCTGGACAGTAATTCTACTAGTTTACTTGGATGCCACTCATGATACACAAATTGGCTATGATGATGATGAAGAGTAAATTGATGAAGATTTAGAATCTTGATAAGATATCCAAGGCATAAATTAGCCATCAAACTCGTATTATAACAACAAACGATTTCTAGAGACATTCCTGAAATCGCCAATTTCTTCTCGTATTCTAATAGCTCCTCTTTTTTTTCGGTCTCTAAGAAAATGTCGTTCGAACCTATGCACAAAACCCACTTGAAACCTTCAAAACCAGACACCAGTGACTGCCATGAAGTCAACAATTCATGGTTATGAAGTTTGATGTTCTCTTCTGAGAAAAATACACTTTTATCGACGAGTTTTAATGACCCGTTCTGAATGAGATTTTCGGCTTTTATGCCTAAGCTTTTCATCTGGATTATTATATTATTTGGATCATTTTCGACCAAATAGATGACGGCGTAGCCTTCAGATAGATACTGGTTGATCATATCATAAAGCGCAGGGAAAGAACTTTCTCCCTCTAGAAGGCACAACGAATGTTCCATACTGGTCCAAGACTTTTATTTTATAAAAATGTACTTGCTGAGGGATGTTGAAATCCTTTAAACTTAATATTGAAGGAAGAATCAATCAATTTTCTTACCATGAAAAGAGTAGAAGCGATCGTGAGGGTCGAGCGGTTGCCTATCGTGAAGGAACACCTTAGAGAGATAGGGATTGGCGGCATGACTATTACGTCTGTTTCGGGTTGGAGCAAACAAAGAGAACTACATTTGCAGTGGAGGGGATTACCGGTATCCTATGACCTGATCCCTAGGTCTAAGTTTGAGATAATCATTCCAGATGATCAGCTGGATTTAGTACTCAAGACTATCACAGAAAATGCTCGAACTGGTGAACATGGCGATGGCCTAATATCCGTCTCAAACGTGGAAGAGGCAATCAATATCGCAACACTAGATAGAGGGGAAAGAGCAATCAAATGATCCATACCTCAAATGATTATAACGCGCATTTTGTGTGCTTGTTTGAAAGTCCGTTTAATTTGTGAAGAAACGATCCCACCACGAACCTGAGTTATACTTTTCGCATTGCATGTTATTATCTAGTACTTCCTACCTATCTGAGAACTAGTTACCATATCAGTTCCTGACTCTTCATTATAGCTCAGGCAAGATATATTGGGAGATAGTTGATACATCTGCTGAAAAATTTCCCGCGAGTAAAAGTCTCGTTTCATAATGAGGTATTAGTTAACTATTCTATTCAAGAGACTTTTTCAGCTTGCTTGAATAGGTAAATCCGAATACTGTACCACTAGTTATCAACGTTAATCCGACAATCATTATCCCATATATCAATTTAAGAAGTTCCTGCTGATCCGTCGTTATCTGTTGGAGCTGTTGGCATTCTTCTAATGCATCAACAACGGGTGGCTGGTTAGACGGTTGATTTAGGACCGCATAGCACCTATTAATTATCTCGTGATCAGTCAATATCTGCTGATGCATAAATACGGCTTGAAATATTGTGAAGCCAAAAATTACAGATCCTGGGATCAACAAAGCAAACATAATTGTTTTGTAAGGTAACAATACCACAAGCACGGAAACACAATCATATTATCTTTTATACGTCTTATCAAAAGAAGTTAAAGAAGCAGTTCTTCTGATGAATTAGAACATGTTTCGTCTGGCCATACGAACCGAGACATGCGTAAACATTTTCCGTATTCATTCGTGTGATGTGGAATTTATTTCTAGGTGTAGTCTCAATTATTAATTCACGTTAATTGACATCACTAACCGGCCAGCTATCTAATGGTCTTTCACTTTTCATGGTGGGACACGTTTATCTGTGATTGTTGTTATGGGTCATCAGTAGTGAGTGATAAAATGAAAATTGTATGTTAAGGCTGCAAGGTAAAATTTGATTCTAAAAAAAAGAGCATAGTTTAAAAACTGGACATACCGTTTGGGCAAAAGAGGAAAGAAAGGGCTGGTAGCGAAAGAAAATGACTGAACTATGGCATCAGCACAGATTCGAACATGAGCTTACCCTTCCAATAGGGGTAAATATTGATGGATGGAAGACAAAGGAAATTAGAAACAATGTGATTTCTATTTTTTCATGCTTACTCCAAATTAACGACATGTGAATAATGGTGTTATACATCATACTAATCATTATAAGCTACCTGACAGGAGATTCTTTCGAATGAAGTGTATCGATAGTTTTCTCTACGTCGGAACAGTTTTTTCTTGGTTTTTAGATCGGAAGCTTTCGGTATGACTTGAGATTCATCCAGGGCACCATGCTTTAGGTTGATATACGTTCTGACAGTTTTTGTTCTTATATTGGTTGTTGGTATTCCTAATACCTATTATAAGGAGGTTCTATTTTCAAGTTTATCCTAACACAAAAGAACAACCAATAAGTTAGTATAATGACGATGGTATGGATCACAGAATAGTCATATCTACAGATCACAGAATGGTTATTGTTTGCTTGATTCCGTCACAATGCCCTAGATGTCATAGTAAAACATAAGCTCTTGAGCAATTGATTTGTCCTGAAAAATTGCAACTTCCTCATTTTTGAGCATAACAAAAGTGTCCAAAAGCTCGTCTGGAAATTGATTCTTCAGGTATTCTGAATCACTCTTCAATGCATCAAGTGATTCTCTTAAGCTTCCTGGCAGCGATTTTATTCCCAAACTCTTTCTTTTGGAATCAGACATTTTGTAAATATTTTCATCAGTAGAGCTACCAGGATCTATGGCATTCTTGATACCATCAAGCCCTGCGGCGACTATAGCTGAAAATGCCAGATATGGGTTAGAGGCCGGATCGGGGGCTCTGAATTCGATGCGTTTTGATTGAGAATTATTTCTTTCATTGATAGGGATGCGTATGATGGCAGATCTGTTTCCTTTGCCCCAGGCGACATACACTGGTGCTTCGAAACCAGGAATAAGTCGGTGATAGGAATTTATCGTGGGAGCGACGATAGCGGCTAAGGAATGCGCGTGTTCCATTAAACCACCAATAAAATACCTTCCTATTTGACTTATCTCCGCATAGTAATCATCGCTATCATAAAAGACATTCGTATCTGATGAATTATTCCACAAGCTAATACTAGTATGCATACCTGAACCATTATCTCCTCCGTTCAAAGGATTGTTTATATCAAAAAGGGGCTTCGGCATAAAATTTGCTACTTTATTGTATCTCCTTGCGACATTTCTGACAACGTCCTTGTATATCTGAACGCTGTCGGCCGCCTTCGTAAGCGTACTATGTGTAAAGTTAATCTCTATTTGACCGCAACTCGCTACCTCATGGTTTAAGTTCGTAACATCGATAGAAAAATAGTTTCTTAAGATCTCCGCAACCTCAAATCTAAATTCTAGTAAGGAATCTTGAAATGGTGGCGCATCATATCCCCCTTTTCTTTTTATTGGGTACTTACAACCGTCTGTGCCGAATTGTTCCGATGATATAATTTCGGGTTCGTATTCTCCTCCATCATTACTGCATTTATGATTAAATATGATATTGTCAAATACAAAGCATTCAACTTCTGGACCCAATTGACAGGTTAGATTGTTTTCTATTAGGTGTCCTTCCATGAGTTGTGATACATATCTCGGATCTCTTACCAACCTACCCTCATTGAAGCCCTGATATACATCGGCAATAACTGCAAGTAGCTCTTTATTGGAATGGGATAATCGCGATAGTTCTGTTACCGATAATAATGATGGTGGAAAGATCCTTATCGTTGACATGTCTGGTAGAAGTAGTATGTCAGATTCATCGATGCTTGAAAACCCTCGAACAGATGATCCATCAAGTCCTACGCCTATTTTAAAAAGGCTCTCAAAGCTTTCTTTATTTCCGAAAACATATTTTGCTAAAAACTTGCCAAGCACATCGGTATATCTCAACTGGACAAAACCCGTGTCTATAGAGTTTTTTTCACCTTGTAGTATCGAATTGCTTCTGGCAAATGACATCGTTTGACAATAATATATGGATAAAAGTAGGATATAATATTTTACAGGTATTAATTTAATGTTTGATAAGTATTCATTGACAATAGCTATTGTCTGTTAAATATTGATGAATAATATTGGACTTGACAAAACAGATGTCAAAATACCTATCCTTCTAACTTCACATAGAATGCGGAGCAAATGTTTATCAGCCTGGTTAAATCAAAAACTTGCATTTTCGAATAATATGGTATGCGCTAATTCTTCTACAGAGGAAAATAAGATTCTCCTCCAGATCTTTCTTTACCTAGAGCCTATGCGAAAAGTCCTGCTGAAATTATGATAGACTCTTACAGCTCTTATTGCATCTACCGTAATCATCACTGGATGTGTCGGGGATGGTAATTCAATCTCGCGTGTAATCTCCTACTTCCGGTTATCATTTGTGTGTGTCCTTTCTAAATTTTCATCTAATCAGATCTCAGAACCCATTGGTAAACGCAAGGATGCAACTGCCCGAAAAATACTGCATAAGTATCAACGGGTCAATTTTGCGAAATAACGTAAATATGAGAGGAATTTTGTGAGGTTGTAATCAATCTTGTGTAGCGAGCAATCATGACAAGGAGTATTAGAGGAGCTAATAGCTAATCCTCTGAGCTAAGGGTATGCGAGAACACTTATTGATGAAAATAGAAGATATATTGTAATATTGAACTTATCCGGATATTTGGCAGAAATATCAAAATACGAAAGAGTAGAAAAACTTAACGAGATAGAGAGGTCAACCTTTTTTAAGATCATGAACGCACATCAAGTTTCATACCTTAAGCTGAGACGCCTTCGTGAACCGTATAATAAAGATGAATACAATGCTATTAAGCGACTTCAAGAACTTAACTTGGTTGAAGTACGGAACAAAAAGAAATCTTTTATGGGTAGAGAAATATTCTATGTCCTGACTACCTATGGATTATTCTACATCTTTTCGAATTTAGTGAGTTACCCGCCACAATTGTTAACAAAATATCAAAACAACATAATATTGAACACTCTTTTGTCTCCATATTTCGAAGTAGAAACAATAGAGCGTTCTACTGCTCGCTTTTACTCTGTGATAACTCAATATCTTCAAGAATGTTGTAGGACGACGCTTCATCGAATTGAGACGGTTGGAAGTGACACAGCTACTAACAATATTATAAAGGATCATGGAAGGCTTGCAAAAATTCTAGAATCAGATTTAGAATGGCATGCCAAGATCGCCGCATTTAAGCTGGCAATATTGTATAGTCAGTCAAATATACTAATGACAGTTAATTCTGAAGATATTGTTAACGACAGTGCCAGAGTAGCAATGTACGAACTCGAAACCACTATGAAAACAAATCTCTCTCAGGACAAGAAGTTCATACACCTGTTAAAAGGAGTTCATGCTGATTTTGGACATGGAGTTGAAGAACTATTGGCTAACCACACTAAATCCTTCTGAACAGAATCTTAGACATTCCTGTAGTCATGCACGCTGAAGCACAAGCTACTCTAGGTCCCTTGAATTCTGTCAATCTATGCTATACTATCCATAAGTGACATATAATAAATGTGGACATAGGATGCAAGTGGCGTTCAGGCACGAAATCAAAACCAATTTTTGAGGGCGGCAAATTACTTTCCTTGATATGAAAGAGCAAGCTTCCCTGCTAATGGTGACTCAGACGATGGGCATTCTAGAGTTCCCATTATGGTTGCTATACAACCTTCGCGAAACTTACACAACTTGCTACTATATACCCCAAATCCGTTACCGCAATACTGTTTGTCACTAAGATGCAATGCTCCGTTGACATAATTGCCCAGGAGATCCGGCCCACCACAGGTATCCATTTTGTCGCAATCTCTGCCAACTTTTTTTGCAGCCCTAAGTCCAGCCTCATAATTCTGATATTGTTTCGTTCCAGGCTTGTATGGATTACCTGCTGCAGTGTTGAATGCTTGTATGTACTCCAACGTATGTGGACCAGATGGTGCACCAGGCGCAATCTCGCGTATTGTTCCTAATCCAGCTAGCTTCGTCTGTCCGAGGGATGAAGAGGGGTTAGTATTGGATGAGGATTCATTGTTTTGTATATTTTTATCATTTGCGGAGCTTCCATCCGTACCATATGACGTACAAAACGTTTCGCCATGTCGATGGGTACAAATATTTCCAGGAATCTTTCCAATTCCAGTGTTTAAACTTGAACAAGATTGATGTGTTGAAGTATCACATTCCATGCTTCGCTGAATGACGGATTTTCCTGAATTTGTGTCATTGCTTTCAGTACCTCCTCTACTACTTCCGACACTACTGTCACTACTGGTACTGGTGTCTTGGGTTCCTGATTTTTCGTAAGCTGTGCCGGTACTATTATTAGTACTACTACCACTACTACTGCTGGACGAGCCACCTGAAGTAGCATCATTCTGGGCTGTTGATTCTGCTGATTGACTGTTGGATGAGGAATCCTTGTAGCCGCTATCTTCTAATCCTCTCTCGGCATTACTACTGCTGCCGCCGCCAGCACTATTACTACTACTGCCAGATGAGCCAGATGAATCTGAAGTAGCATCATTCTGGGCTGTTGATTCTGCTGATTGACTGTTGGATGAGGAATCCTTGTAGCCGCTATCTTCTAATCCTCTCTCGGCATTACTACTACTGCCGCCGGCAGCATTATTACCTGTGCTATTACTATTACTATTACTATTACTATTACTATTACTATTACTATTACTATTAGTATTACTACCGCCAGACAAGCCATATTCTGGCGAAGAGTATGCCAGAATTGCTGCCGTCGAGCCAGTACCGACTAATACAACCAATAATGTACAAAAACTCAAACTGATTGAAATTTCTACGCTCTGTTTATGTGTACTGGTAATCATTTCCTACCTTTATTTATGACATGTGATTTGTACTAGAATATGACCATTATACATTACGCAGACCGTCTCCAATGCTGCGTTCTGTGAGTTCATCCCACTACAAACACATCGCTACATAAAATGCATTTAGTAACAATACTAAAGACCATAGTTCCTAAGATTTCCGTGAAAATTCGTCCGTAACTTTATTCCAGGAATTACTATCCTAATCCAGATCCTATCCTAAAACAGCTACCTAAGTAAGCCGAGTTTAAGTATTGTTCACCTATAATACTATCATTATTAGCTTCTAACCCCACTCATTCTATACATACTGAAATTATTCTAAAACTAGCAGATCCTTATTGTTTACACAAAATATCTACTATACATCCATTTAAATATCCTTTTTTGATAAGAAGGGGTTGAGCGACGCGCCTGATGAAACCCAACAATTTTGCCATGAAAGATTGGCATTTAGAACATGTTGAAAAAGTTATCATCCGTTATATCAAGGGTATATCTCCAGATGCATCATCTTTTGAAAAACGTAACTTCAAAAAGTATAGCACCATTTCAAGCTGCGCTAGACAGATCGAATATGACATAAAGCATGGGGTAACCACCGAGGAGGTTTTGGCAGTAATGCAGCGAATTAGATTCGATAAGTCTTTCTCCGAATTGCGTGGGAATCCAGAGACAGTACAACGTCTAGACGAGTTGGAAAGACAGGTTTCCACTCCAAGAAAGGTTTCTTCTTGGTAAGACCAAAGGGATTTCATTTTTTCAATTGCTCCTGTACTACCTCAAGCGACTTAATATCAAATCAAAATCCTCGTATAATCTCAACGCAGTTTGGGCCTTAAATTTAGATAGCTGGAGAACAGGTAAATATAGATGTCTCATTACTTGCATTAGACATTATGTCCGAACTGCGATATACACAGGGCAATCTAATCATATTATATGCTATTTATGGAGGAGGATCCGCTGATGTACGAAGCATACCAGATCACATTCAGGAACGGGTAAACGTTTGTTTGGGTACCCACAGAATCATCACAAGTTCGAAGCCAGACAGTCATAAAACCACATTAGTAATCGTCGCCAACACTGTATCTGGGGCAATAGTTAAAGAAACATTACTGAAAGGAGGAGTTAAGGAGAAAGTGATTTTGACAGAATCCAGACCAAAGAATATCTCCCAGACTTTGAGCCGAATTCTAGACATGGTCAAAGGGCAGACTAATCCTCCACATATTTATTTCGTAGGTTCTGTTTGGCAGAAAGATATTTTCGATTCTATAGTACTATCTAAGTTTAAGGGCTATAAAGTTCAATTCGAGGGAGCATTAGATCACAGACCTGTTTATGAAGTCGATCAAGATAGGGCACAGGAAGCTCCCAAAAGAAAATTAGAATATTACAAAAGGAAAGGAAAAGATAAAGGAATCGATTTGCTTCTCAGCTATGTATTCCACGAAAAGTAGTATGATGACTCAATTAAATCGTTAAGATTTAATATCTACTACATGTCCTGCTATTTGCATGCGTGCGGTCATCGTCTAGTTTGGTTAGGACACTGGCCTTCCAGGTATTTCATGTACATGAATACGAGGTTAGCCCGTAACCCGGGACTCTTAAGGATGGAGCGGGAATTCAAATCCCGGTGACCGCACCATATATAGGAATTTATATTCCTTGGCTTGATATAGTTCCTTGCATTTGTTTTTCAACGTTTTAGTCCTATCCCAGAAATTTTCTTATTGTTAAATAGCACAGTATCCTGAACGTGAACTTACTTATTGAAAGCTGTTAAATCTGGTCATTTAGTGGTTTTCGCTGCCGTTCCTTACTACATAGTAATAACTAATAAAAGTATATAACAGGTGACGCCGTAACTTAGATTTAGTGCGGTTCGATTACGATTTACTGGATGACGTAAATCTGAAGATTTTGGATAAGTTAGGTGAGGATTCGTCAACACCATTCGTAGAAATCGCAAGGCAAATAGGCATATCTGACGCAACGGTACACATACGGGTTCGCCGAATGGTTGATGCAGGGATAATCAATAAATTCACGCTGTCTGTTGATAACGGACGGCTCGGATATGATCATTTGGCATTTATGGGCATCAAAACCGAACCTGGTTCCGTAGAGAGCGTAATTGCTGACCTTTCCCTAGTGGATGAGGTATTAGAAGTCCATGAAATGTATGGTACCTTCGATTTGATGTTAAAGGTCCGTGCTAAGAATTTGGAACAAATGAGAGATATTGTAGAAAATAAAATCCGAACCCTGCCACATATTCTAGAGACTGAATTGATGCCAGTATTGAAATCAAGAAAAGAGGAACAGATAGTTTCACTAAAAAAGGACATAGCTATCAAAACAGAATCTGCGGAACGAATTGCTCTTCGATAATCTCCCCCCGAAATTTTCGAGCTAATAGAACGACTTTATCAAACACAAGTATAAACAGGTATACAACAAATAGATAACAGATAGAAGTGCGCGCGGTTAAAGAACTGGAAGAGCCGTTTACGGTTGTCACGCCACCTTCATTCTATTTCATACTGTTTTCATCAGTTGTTTAGGTATGCTGAACCATTACACGTCTGCGTACATGGAAAATTCGTGAGGATGCGGTCTTACTGCTACCTCATTGTGTTCTTTTACTTCGTGTTCAATTATGTTATCTATCGCGTCGTCGCCAAAGATGGGTTTCAAGAAAGCTCTATCACAGTCTAGCTCCTCATATGCCTCTCTTAAACTTGCAGGGAGTTGCTTTACCCCAAGTTCTCTCCGTTTTTGTGGAGTCATCTTGAAGATATCTTCATCGATATGATCACCCAATGGTTTTTTCTTCAAAATTCCGTCCAGGCCGGCTGCGACTATGGCAGAGAATGCAAAGTAAGGATTGCATGACGGATCCGGCGCGCGAAATTCGATTCTCTTCATGTTGGCAAATCTTCTTCCTTTGTAATGAGCTGGAATCCTGATTATTGCGGATCTGTTGCCCCTACTCCATGCAATATATACTGGCGCTTCGTAACCGGGCACCAATCTTCTGTATGAATTGGTAGTCGGTGCTACAATAGCAGCTAATGCAAATGCATGGTCTATAATGCCTCCTCCGAAATACCGAGCAGTCTCTGACATCTCCGCGTATTCGTCCCTCTCATCAAAAAAGAGATTATTCTCTTTGTCCCAGAGACTGACATTGACATGCATACCTGAGCCGTTATCAAGTGCAATCGGTTTGGGCATCATAGTCGCGATCATATTGTATTTTTTTGCTAGGTTTTTAACAATATACTTGTAGCTTTGAACCGAATCACCTGCATTAACAAGCGTATCATATCGAATATCAATTTCGCATTGGCCAGCAGTTGCTACTTCGTGATGATGAGTATCGCAAATGATCCCAAAATCGTTGTTGAGCACATGAACACATTCATTTCTATAATCCATCAGAGTGTCACCGGGTGCACTTGGAAGATAGCCCTCTTTTAGTCTCAGGACATATCCTACGCCCTCAGTGGACCATGGCGCCTCTCTCGAAGTTATTTTGTAGCTTTGGCAATGATACGGTGTCATCGTGTTTACCTCGAGTTTATCAAAGACAAAAAATTCAATTTCAGGCCCCCAAAATGAAGACTCGTAGCCTTTCTCTTTAACGAATTTGCACGCCTTGATTGCGATTCCACGTGGGTCGCGCGGAAAGGAATTTCTCTCAGAGCCTCCGCTTAGGATATCACAAATTAATCTTGCTGTCGAATCCTTTTCGATCCAAGGGATCGTGGCATATGTCGATGGATCGGGTCTGAGAATTAGATCAGATTCATGTATCTCTGTAAAACCCCTGATTGAAGAACCATCAAGTTTCGGGAGACCATCCTCGAAGTCTTCTTTGTGAAACATGCTGGATGCCATAGTAGTATGATGGAATCTCCCGGTAAGGCCTGTAAACTGCAAATCAATAAACTTGATCCCATCATTCTTGATTTTTTGCATAATTTCTTCGGCTGTAAATGACAAAGGTTGAATTTTACCGTCAATTACTTTATAGGGCAACGGTTATGATAGCAATTAAAGTCATAAATAAGCTTTCAAGTCATATCGTGATAGGGTAACCAATGCCCTTATCCCTCTTGCGCATCCCTATTCAATGTGTTTCTTCTTGCATGGTTGAAGGTGATCAGCAACTTTCTACTCTCTTCACTGCTCACCTCTAAAATTTGGAGCTTTTTATTTACTCATTCGTTTATTGTGAAGCTAACGTGTTCACCTTGCCAAAATTTTCTATAATTGCGGCAATACATTTGGTTGCCTTGTTTAGTAGATCAATTCTTGCAAATTCATTAGGCGAATGAACTCGTGCGTGAATGGAAGTGCTTCCAATAGAGACGCATGGAGTTCCTAGCACTTTAACGAATGAGTGCATAGGTCCGGTGCCAGAGGATGAGACTCTAATTATGGGTTCTACTCCGAAAGTTTCCGCTGCGGAATCCATAACCTGTTTTACAAAGGGTTCGTTGACAGCCGTTCTAGATGGAGCTTCGCCATTAATAAATTTAATCTCAATGTCCTTACCAAATCCGTGTTTTTTTAAATGATTGGTTAAACGCACAAACTGCCTTTTGGGATCCATGTTTGGAACTAACCTGAAATCAATTTTAGCAACAGCAGTAGAAGGAAGGACGGTTTTTGCACCTTGACCGGCGTATCCTGCTGCGAGTCCAGCAATATTACACGTAGGCATACCTACCAAAGCCTTTCTTGATTGGATGCCTCGCAGATCGTTTACGAATTTACGGACTGCATATTCTCTTTTAAATTCCTGTTCATTAAACTGCTCTCTAGAAACAAGTTCCAGTTCTTCTGACGTAAATTCTCTCACCTCTTTGTACCAATCCTTGATCAATATTTTTCCCTTCGCGTTTCTTATGGAATTTAGTGCTTGGACCAATCGCCAGGAAGGATTTTCAATCAAGACTGCCAAACTGGAATGAACATCTCTCGAGGGACCCCTAGCGATTAGCTCCACATAAAGTAATCCCTTAGTTCCCAGGCCGATAATTGGTCTATTCTTTTCGTCAACATACCCGTCTTCCCAAATTACTACATCGGCTGCAAGTTTATGCCTATATTTGGAAAGGTATTTCTCTATATTCACACTCCCGATTTCCTCTTCGCCTTCTACGATGAATTTTACGTTGCAGGGCATGTCACCTGTTTTCTTCAAATAGTACTCTACAGCCTTAATACGGGTTATTAGTTCCCCTTTATCATCTGCTGAACCTCGCCCGTAGATATAATTACCTTTCACCTTGCCACTGAATGGGTCTGCTTCCCACAATTCTACAGGCTCTTCTGGCTGGACATCATAATGGTTATAAAACAGGATGGTCTTCGCATTCGGATTCGCCTTCGATCTAACCTCGCCATAGACTATTGGGGCGGCTTCCCTTTTCTCATTTCGATCATAAAGGTCTAGATTTAATACTTCGGCCTTTATACCTGCTTTGACCATAATCCGAGAAACTAATCTTGCACATTCGTTCAATCCTTGCTTTTTTGCCGAAACACTCGATTGTCTGATCAAGGTT
>JASHSN010000401.1 GCA_030038695.1 Nitrososphaeraceae archaeon | reverse complement strand
GTGTGTAGCTTGAACATCGTAAAATAACTGTCGAGAGAGTCTATGAATTTATGTTAGTGTGTATAGTATATTCAATTCAATTATTCAATGCATTGTGTCTAGCAGGACTAAAGATAATGTTATACAACAAATTCATTGGCTTATAACTAAAATTCAAAAATAGTGCGGAACCAACTGTCAAGACTCACGGAATGGGAATTAAGCTACAAACTAGTATAGCACAATAAGTTTTTATGGAGTGAAGTCCAACTTTTGACACCTTTTTTAGTTTGGTATATTATTTGAAAATATTTCCTGGAGGGATGGAAGATACATAATATGAGTAACAGATAGAATTCGACTATTTCAGATTTGAATGAATCTTACCTATTAGAAATCCAGTATACAGTTTGTAGCCTATTTATCGTTAATAAGATAATAATGACTGGTGTAGGATTGGGTTAGAGTACAGAGAAATTAGGGATAGTTTGCTATTGTGTGATTCATAATTCTTCTATCCTTAATCTCTTTTAGGATAAACCATCTACACTTTTTTAGATTCTAACAGTATATACTAGTGAAAACATTAGGTATTTACAATATTACTATTTTTGAATGTCGAAAGGTTTCTACATAAACTTACTCTCTTATAGGAGGACATAATCATGAGAATTACTAACCATAGGTTAAAGTAATTTAGATTTGAATTGTTCATGACATCGTTGTACAAATATTGCTATTATAACAGGTATTGTATCATAAAAAATTTGTTACGGGAAAAGTTATGGGTGTGGTATCGGTATTGTTGGAGGTCGTATTGGAGGGGGCGGTATTGAAGGTGGCGCTGACCGTGTTGTAAGAAACGGAAGTAAGGATGGTCTCGCAGCAAGCGTTGCTTTCATATCTATGACATGTCCATTTCTATATATGGCTAACGTAATGTTGTCCCCGGCAATCTTGTTTTGGCCAATATAGTTGAGAAGATCATCTCGTTTGGTGATGTTATGTCCATCAATAGCTATACTAAATGTTTATTTAGATACTGATCCGTGGTACTTCCGTGTATTCCTGCTTTGTCAGCGGGACCGTTCTCTGTAATTCTATCTACATATGCGCCCTTCAGATTTAGTGGTACGCCATTGTCTTGTGCAAAATCTGACGTCAAAGCACCAAAAACTAGTCCGAGATAAGGGTGCGGATAATAGCCCTTCTGAATTAATAGGGGTACTATTTTTGTTATACCATTGGAGGAAATTGCAAATCCTATTCCAGATAACGTATTTTGTGCCAGTTATCGCTGTATTCATTCCAATCAACTCGCCTCGCGTATCAAGCAAGGGACCGCCAGAATCACCGGGATTAATCACGGCATCAGTTTGTATTGCATTCGGTATTGAAAATCCCCCTACCGAAATGGGAATTGATCGTCCTATCCCCCTTACTATGCCCGTAGTGATAGTATCACTTAACCCAAAAGGATTACCAATAGCAATTACTGCAACTTCTAGATTCGAGGAATTCCCTAACACTAGTGGTTTGAGATACGATAATAGTTGTCGTTGATGCTGACTAGCATTCTGCGAAATTTGTAGAACGGATATGTCATTATAGATATCGCTTGCTATAACCTTTGCAGTATATCTGTTGCCGTCTGGAAATGTTACCTACACCACCTTCGTGTCACCCACCACATGACCATTGGTTATCATAGGCAAATCCAGAACCTAATGTATTAGCATCTGATGATGATTGATTTGAAGAATTGGAAGTTGTTGGTGTCTTGCTTGTTATTTCCACAACAGAATTCTCTACTTGTTTGAATATACTGGCTTTCAGGCGTGCAGAATGGTAGGAACTATTAGTAACAAGGCTTAAGCGTGAGGCAACGGTTAAATGGAAATTATCATATACAGAACACACAAAATAATAATGTATGATTCGGAAAATTGTTGAAACGTGTGTTTATTCCCCTGAATTGGAGAAGATGAAGAATTTTTACGTGAACAGCATTGGATTAGAATTCGTCTCAGAGGAATCGGGTAGACATGTGTTCTTGAAGGCTGGAAGGAGTATGTTACTGATATTTAATCCTGTCAGTACAACTAATAAAAGCGAAAGTATATTTCCACATCACGGTGCTTCAACTCCCCCTGCAATCATCCATTTTGCTTTGGAAATTGAAAAGGAGGATTATAAACATCTGAAGGATACTCTGATTCAAAATGGAATCAAGATCGAAAAGGAACTAACATGGGCAGATGACACGTTAAAATCAGTATACTTTAGAGATCCTGTTGGTAATCTAGTAGAATTTATTACAAAGGGCAATTGGCCTGTGGAGGATTAGCCAGATTTATCACAAGGAGTCTCCAAATATCGAAAACTCCGGGCCCAGGACCGGCGACTACTTTGCCGTATATTATTTACCTTGGGAACGACGCCGACCTGTTGTATTCCTGCGGCGAATGAGCAAATATGTATAGAAATACGATGCAATATTGTTTTACATATAATGTATGTATGCATAGAGGAACACAACCTAACATTTGGAGTGGTTGCAATAGCAATAACACTTGCAGTAATCATGAATGTTTCAATAATTCCTATACATATTGCAAATGCAATA
>JASHSN010000400.1 GCA_030038695.1 Nitrososphaeraceae archaeon | reverse complement strand
GAATTCCTCACGTTTTTTAATTAATCGGTTAGCAAAAGCAGTTATCAGGGCAGCGCTAATACTACCGATGCCAATAGCAGTTAGAATGTCTAGCAAAAATGACAAGGTGTCATGATCCGGGTGGAATAATGTGAGAGGACTATTTATGGATGGCACTCAATTGATCAAGCCTGTTCGTTACGATGGAGACTAAAGGTCCTAGCGGAGATTTTTCTCATATAGTTGGTTGGAACACAAAGGCAGGACCATGTGTAGGAGATGCTCTTGGTATGGCGGTAGTTAGGCTAATCCATTAAATAATGGGTAGCAGCTGTAAATGAAAAACTGTATAATGAACGAAAGCATAGTCTGTACGAAACAAAGCTTAAGAGGATCCAAAAGGCATAGATTAACAGGCTGGTCTGAGCAGCAAAACATACGCTAGGATATAGCCGTAGAGAGGCTTTTACATAGATGTTCAATTGTAAGTGTGGCTTGAGACTTGGCTAATATTGAACCGCATCGGCCTATAAGCGGTTATCAAATGGCGAACGAAGCGAATATTATCAAATAAGCACTCTTTATAGTTTAGCATGTCTTCTTGCATACAGGCGAATTTTCTTATTCGATGGTGTATACGCCCAGATGCAGCTATTACAACGAAAACTTAAACCGAAGTGGATATTCAAGATATTCGACAAATGTGGGATCGGACTTTCAATGGATGGAAATGAGTTGAAAAAAACTATACGATATCGATAAACGGTTAAATAAGATTGGTGAACGATTCTTGCTGTACGATAGGCTTTCGTTAGCAGAGTCGGTGATTAAAAGAATAAACGGTAATCTACTCTTATGTACATATTCAGAATTTATGCAGCAATACGAGAATAATAAATCGTTAAAACCTGCGAAAATATTTGTGAACTCTTTAGATAGTCCGATGCTGGAAGAAATCATGGATGAACTACGAAGAATAGCGATGAAGATGAAAGGTGAAACAGGTATTGAACCAGGAGAAAGATTGCTGAAAAAAGAACATGACACAGATTATGAATATCAAAGCCAAAGTAACAGACAACAGCAAAAATAAGGTACATAGAAAAATGTGTTTAATTTGACAGTATTCAGATTTCTCTGCCGCCTGTTTAATAGTTTTATGCTTTGGAAACTTGGAATGTAGATTCGTCTGAAAATTCAGCCAAATCCCACTGGATTCGGACCAACGAGTAAGACTTCATATGATTATACTATGATATTTACATAGAAGATTTTCTATGTGTTATCGCATTCTTCTTCGAGCCTTGCCTTATCTTTTTGTGCTTAGATGCTCCAGGTACGCATTTTATGCTTAGATCAATAAGCTTCCAATCTCCATCGACCATCGCAATATACCTGTAGATAATAGGCACATGAAACGATGGAAGAAGAGTAGAGATTTTGATTATGATGTTGGGCGATAGCTAGCGATATACACACACTACTATCCCCTTTTCCGCGGTAAATACCACTTTTTTTGCGTTTTTCCCAGAAAAGGTGTGTGTTGCGGCATCAGATTGAATTTCCTGCATCTACATCATCTTTGAAGCGAGTGGAGTATTGTATCTTTGGAAGGTACTCTGAGATTTTCATACCTTATCAACAATATTTATGGATATCACCAAAGATCTCATTCGTTCTTGCAATACTGATAAATTTATTACTAGTTTTTGAAAACTCCATAGAAATACGGACTACAATAATACTGTGACAATACCAGCTGGATTTCATAAATAAGCAGGAGAAAAACTACTTCGAGATAATGTTAGTGGAAGTCATTGTTAGGCATTTTCTAAAAGACCAAAGTACGATGATATTTTTTCAACAGACAATTGCAGTCCTTGTTAGGCATTTTCTAAAAGACCTAAGTATATCCTAATCGAATATACTATAATTCGTCTCACAATGTTAAAATTAGCTGCTTGTTAGGCATTACCTCAAATGCCTAAGTATGATGAGCTATATCCAAGAAAGGAACCGCAGCTTCAGATGAAGATATTAAAATCCATTGCATTAGCCGGAAGATTGTCACAAACGGAAGCCGCAGAGGAAATCGGATGTAAACCTTCTACTATTTCAGAGGCATTCAAGACAATGATAAACAGAACTAAATTAATACAATATATACAGCCAGACGTAGACAGACAATCAAAACGGGAAAGATTCTATAAATTATCGGCCCAGGGATTATTGACCTTCGTAAAAAAAATCCTTCTGCAGATGAATTTTGGGCTGCAATGATCTGGTATGGTACGCTTAATCCTGAATCTGCGGACAAAGCTGAATTTAATCGATACTATAACCTATTTATTGAAAAGTCTATAGGCGAATTTACTCTTCGTAGTTGCTTTTTTCTAGGTAATTTATTTGAAAATTTACTTCAAAGGTGGCGTAAACAATTTGAGTACGATTCAAATGACTATGACCACTACGGTCTGTTTCCTCGTGGCTATAGGTACTATATGCAAGAGAAAACAAGCAATGAAGCAAGAAGGGCTTATAATGTTTTGGTGTCTTTTACTAAATCGTCGAATCACCATTGATAAGATCATCGAATTAACAAAACTAGAAGAGAAAGAAGTAAGAAAATTCTCGAGGATTATAGCATAACACAAACTAGATATTCCCAGTTGATTGACTATTATGAGTTATATTATCGAACAGACCGATCTGAAAAGATAACCATTGACTTTCTTAACCACCTTCTTATCATTCCTGTAAGAAAACAAGAAGATGGCAAAGACGAAAATTATGAACTTTCATTGTTAGGCATTTTGTTAGTATTAGCTACTATAAGTTTGAAGCGCACAGGAGAGGATAATACATACATTGACCATTACGAGACAACTGCCAAAAACTATCAAGAAAAACTTCCACTTGTTTTTGGAAAATGGAGATTGCTAAAGGAAACCTTGGGCTTTGATCAATTTCCTTCTTTATTTGATTATTTATTTATAGATATATCACAGATATTGTCATTATCCGTTTCACTTGGAGGAAATAAGGAAATTTATGACAATATTAGAGCAGCCGGCCTCAGAACAATCAGTAAATTTTCTGCGATCCATGATGAAGGCGTTCAAGCAGTACAATCTGTTGATTATCCTAAAGAATTTCGAAATACTGCATATCATGGATTTATAGAGGAAAAAATAAATGAAATTGAAATATCAGAGATATAGCGACCTTTTATCTTTTGGCAAATATCTAACAAGCAAGAAGAAGAAAGTAGAATCAAATTTGGACCATGTATCAATTACCTTTGAAGATGATCTGCAGGTTATAGAAGAGTCGTTAGCAGATAAGTTTAGCTTATTATTTTATATTGGTCTTCTAAGAGAGAACAGTCATGTAGCTTCAGATTATCCTGTTACTACTGTATCAATGCAACAGGATATTTATTATGTCTACCCCAAAGGTTTCCTAAATCACATAGTTTTAGCTGATGACCAAATTCGTAACAAGTTGAGAGAATGGATAAAAGAATCTAAAAGCTATCAACAACTAGCTTTGGAGAAGATGGATGACATTTATCTAAAGTATAATAGAAAAGTAACAACAGAATAGATGCACGCAGGTAAGTTCTATGTGCTCAGCATTGCAGCTTTCTCATCCACGTAGTGTAAAGGCAGTGATAGACTGACCAGTTCCCGTGCTTTAGTCGTTAATGCTATTGTTGATAAGGTCAGTCGCAACCCCCGCCATCCTGCTATGGATGCTGCTGATATCGCGATTTAAAAGAATCAAGAATCTATTACGAATGGTGATACGTGCGTGTGCTATCTATTCCTCAACCCCCATCAATACATCTAGGAATCCGTAATATCCTCATAATTCATCTATTAGGTCATTATTAATGTTGAATAAATCTACAAGTTCCACATAGTTTTGCTAGTTGAATTCGATAGGAAATCCATATAGATAATTCGGACTACTTGGGTATGGCATCTTCTACAACAACCAATACCTGTTTCCTTCTAAGATATTGTGTTTCTTTATGAAATTCTTTTGGAATGACGATCACTAGTTTGTCTCCCATGGTACTTATTCTCCCTATGAATTTCAATTGTGGCATTATATTATCTTATTGCATAATACCGCATACACTTATTATAAGAGTGTACGGTCTATCCATATGGTATACTACGGTATACGTTTATATTTGTCGTATACGACGGTATACCATGGAAAAGATAAGAGGTGGCAGAAATTGCAACTGGCAATTCGGGAATACGCTGTCACGAGGAGGTTGTTAGAAGTAGAATGATCCTTCGAAGCATATCCGACTTACTAAATGGTGGTTCCATGATTTCATTCAGAATACAAGCAGCAAAGATGCAGATCTTTGACAACATCATAGGCTATGAAGGAATTAAGCGTACTTTTGTTAGATCTCTCGCCTCTAAGGAACCAGTGCCTCTTCTATTAGTTGGACCACCTGGGCAAGCAAAAACCATGTTCTTGAAATGCATATTGGAGAAATTCGGAGAAAAAGGCATTCTTTACTGTGGGTGGTAACGCCAGTAAATCAGGTATGATAGATGTACTGTTTGATATGCGGCCAAAATACCTACTTATCGATGAAATCGAACATCTGAAACCAGAGTACCAAACCACGCTGCTCTCGTTGATGGAAACCGAGATTTTAACTCAAACGATGCACTCGAAGGTCAGACAAATACAACTAAAAACGTGGGTATTTGCTACAAGTAATGGTACAAAGAAACTTTCAGAACCGTTGCTTAGCAGATTCAAGGTTATGTACTTGAGTGAATATGAATTTTCACAGTTCTACGAGATTGCTGTTAAAAAGTTGTTAGCTGATGGACTTGACAAAAAGGCAGCAGATGAAATTACGGTTTTTGTATGGGAGCAACTACCTAATCCGAACATAGGGAATTGCGTACAGATTGGTCGTTTGGTAAAGAATGAACCGGACATAGAAATGGCGATTGCAGATGAGGTTCATA
>JASHSN010000399.1 GCA_030038695.1 Nitrososphaeraceae archaeon | reverse complement strand
TAGCTTCAATCTTTGTCTTAGCAGCTCCTTTCTTTACTTTGCTTTTCATTTGGCGTGCATTAGCATTCACTACTTTGCTTGTCTTAGCAGCTCCTTTCTTTACTTTGCTTTTCATTTGGCGTGCATTAGTATTCACTACTTTGCTTGTCTTAGCAGCCCCTTTTTTTGCTACCTTGAATGTTTTAGGTGCTGCCTTGGGAATTAGTTTGGCTGTATCTTGTACTGCTTGTACTGTTTCACCTGTTGTCGTGGCTGTTTCTTCAACTGCACGTGCTGTATTAGCTACTACATTGCTGTCTCTAACTTCCATAACTGTATCTCTAATCTCTGTCGCGGTATCTTGTGCCGCAATTGCAGCTTCCTGAACGGCCTCTGCAATCTCAGGTATAGCTCCACTCTCATGGAATTCCCTTACTGTTTCTCTCACAGTAGAAGATGTTTCACGAACGATTTTTGCTGCATCTTTGACCTTTTTAGCGACCTCTTCGGGATCGCTACTTGTTGATAACATACACTGTTTTATATACACAAAGACACTTAAAAGCATAAATTAGAATTGCTATTGCATGCGTCGTCTCCTTCTAATATCGTGTAATCCTTTAAGGTCAGACTGACAGATAACAAAACACTTTATGCTTGTATACGTCATCTATCATAGTAATTAATCACTATGGTTACTACCTCAAAAGATCACGAAAACCATTATGCATACGCCACAAATCTATCCAATATACAAGCCTCTAACGGATGCTTATCTATACAGATCCGAAAGCATAACGTTGCTCTTTTCTACCATAATTCCAAAGTTTATGCAGTCGATAATAGATGTCCTCATATGGGTTTTCCTCTAAGCAAAGGAACTGTTAAAGACAGTATCCTTACTTGTCATTGGCATCATGCTCGCTTTGATCTTAAAAATGGAGGAACATTTGACCAGTGGGCTGGTGATGTCCATTCCTTTCCTGTAGAGATTAGAAATAAAAATGAAGTTTGGGTAGATGTTTCCTCTATACCGTAGGTGTCAACTCTTATGAAATGCTGCTGCATAAAGGACTCAAACAAAATATTCAATTGATCATAGCTAAAGCGGTTATCGCAATATTTGAACAAAACCAAATTGGCAATGACAGTGACTCTGACTTCGTAAAGGCATTCTGTATGGGTATTGACTTTGGTACTCATTACAAACAATCTGGATGGGGTCAAGGATTAACTATACTTACTTGTATGATGAATATTATACCATATATTGACAGAGAGGATAAACCACATGCACTTTATCATGGTCTTTGTGCTATTGCGCAAGACTGTGCGAATATGCCACCTAGGTTTGCTGTTTCATCCCTCCCAGAGCCTTGGCCTGGCTTAGCTACGCTTAAGCGCTGGTTTAGGCAGTTTGTTGAATCTCGCGATGCTCAGGCTGCGGAGAGATGTATTGCCACCGCTGTAAGACTTGGTGCCAATAGCCAACAGATGGCGGATATGCTGTTTGCAGCAGCAACAGACCATCGATTCATTGATGTTGGGCATACCCTTGATTTTACTAACAAAGCACTAGAGGCTCTTGACAAACTTGAATGGGAAGACAATAAGTCATTGGTAGAATCTGTATTAACTAGCCTTGTACCTGGTTATGCATCTGCTGAAAGGATGGAAGAATCAGGCTCGTGGCGCCATCCAATTGATCTAGTCACTATTCTCGAAAATGGCTTTAAAGAATTACCAGTAGCTTTAGATGAAGGAAAAAGGGTAAGAGTATTAATACAAAGTCAACAGAAAACAGAAGATGGGAAACCAAAGCATAGATGGGGTATGCATGATAGAGATCCGTTAATGGTTGTGTTATTAGGCGATGATCCACAATCAATCGTTAATGTCCTATTAGAGGAATTAAGACAGGGTACTACTGATGTGGAATTGGCAAGTATAGTGTGTTACGCTGCTGCTTTAAGAATCGCACAATTCCATACACGTAATGAATTTAGTGACTGGGATGCCGCATTACACACATTTACATTCTCAAATGCAGTACATCAAGGTATAAGACGATTACCAACAATGGAGCTATTGAGAGGTGTGTTCGATGCTGCAATAAGAATATACCTTAATCGATTTCTCAACATACCTCCAGCTACAATACCTAAGGAATCGATATATGATAAAACTATTGATCTTGATACTATACTGGGAAGATTAACAGAACTATTGGACAAACAACAGAGAGTAAACGAGACAGGACAGTTGGTAGCAGATTACCTATATCATGGTGGAAGAATAGATCAACTTACATCTATACTTGGGAAGCTTCTACTGCGAGAAGACCGCAACTTTCATTCTATTCAGATGATTGAAGCAGCTTACAGACAATATTCTCTTATGGACAATGAAGATAATAATTCTACGAGAGTAAATATGTTGTTAGCAGCATCCAGATATTTAGCCGCTCATTCCCCTACAATGCGTTCCCAAGATAGAACGTACCAGATAGCCAATCAGCTTCATCATGGAGAAGAACTTTTTGAAGAAATAACATAATATCTCGCCAGAATTATGTTATTTAACGACCTTTCAAAAAAGCTGATTTAATATGATACAACATTGATAAATAATTATCTAGATTTGGTTTGCTTAAACTTTATGGGTTTATGAGTTAAATTGTCCCCCTATCACGTAAAATCTTAAGTAATATGTATTCATTTATCACATTTGGTGATTAGTGATTGACTTCAGATGATATGGAACCATTTGATTGGTATAGCAGATTCTTTGAAGAAATCTTCAGACGACGTAGGGAAAGAGAATTCGAAGAGATAGAGAGAAGAATACCCAAAGACCTGATAAGAGAATATAATGCGCCTGAGGGTGGAAAAGTAAGGAAAGTAGGACCAATAGTATTTGGATATTCAATGACCATTGGACCTGATGGTAAACCAAAAGTAAGAGAATTTGGTAATCTCAAATCAACAAGGGGATTGAGTGGTTTCACCAGACCGGAGATAAGTAGTGAGACAGAAGCTTTAATGGATGTAATCACTACTGATAAAGAAATCAAAGTTGTAGTAGAAATGCCTGGAATAACTAAGGACAAGATTACAATAAATATCCAGGGCAATATTCTAAAAGTAAAGGGCGAAGATCCTCCAAGAAGATATCATCGTACTATTGAAATACCAATAGATACAGATATCGAAACAGCGAAATCTACTTACAATAACGGAATATTGGAAATTACGTTTAAGAAGAGGGATCAGACAACGGGGAAAACGATAAAGGTCGAATAACTCGATTAAACTATTCTAAATATAGTTTGGCATATACTCGTTAGGAGGCGGTGCTCGAGGATGTCTAATGTTCTAGTGTGCTATTAGTATATCTATACAGAAAAATGCGTTGTTATGAGTCTACAGGGAAGACTCTGGGTAATGTGTATATAGAAATGCTGATAAGTGTAACACACCTACAGGGAACGATGACCTTCGGCGTACGGTATTAAGCGCTAAAGTCAGTGTCCTGGAGACACAGACAGCAAATCGCCGACCTCCAAGTACGTCTAGGGCAAATTTTCGCGTAAAAATGGATGTTTACACACAAATTTCTATCAAAATCGCAGGAATACACACCCCCACCCCCTGTGTGTAGCCGCATAGCTTCTTCAATATACACGCCCTTCTAGAGCGGTCAGGTATTCATGGCCGTGATTGGCGAGTGAAACGAAATGCCAAGATAGTAGGTGTCACGGCATAGAGCGTCTGTAACTATCAAGATGGAGAAATGGATTGAAGTCAGAGATAGAGATACAGACATCTTCCTGGAGTCAAGTAATTCCCATTCTACAGGACGCTGGACATAAGGTTATTGCCGTGGAACTTCCTCTCCATTGTATGGCAGATGATGTAGCTACCGTAAAGCGTGCAATTGACCTCATTGGTGGACCGGTAAT
>JASHSN010000006.1 GCA_030038695.1 Nitrososphaeraceae archaeon | reverse complement strand
AGTGCCCCACGGCGCTGTATGACAGCAAAATAGATAGTTTCAAAACCACCAAAACAACACGTTAGCAAGCTCCATCCCGGCAGCCATTATACGCTCTGGTCATACGCCTACCTCATCAATGATAAGAAATTCTTAAGAATGGTTCGATATTAGAACAACATATGGTAATCAAGATCGATCTCGCGAAAGTCGTCAATGCACCAATACAAAGTGTTTATAAGTACTTTAGCAATATTGAGGAATTGCCTAGGCGTCATCCCAATCATGTTAAGAACATAAAAATTGTGAGCAGAGAAGAAACAGGTTTAGTGTTTGAACAGGAAAGTTCCTTAATTGGTAAGAAACTCAGGTCTACCAATAAAGTTGTTTTGTACCCAGATCAAAATAGAATAGAGACCGAGGTTATAGAAGGAGATGGTAAAGGAAGTAAAACAACAACAACAATATTTAGCGGTGCTGATGATACAACGCAAATTAAAGTAGAAGGAGACCTTCACTTGGGTCGATTGGAACGCCTAGCTAGTAGAGCTGTAAAGAGTACAGCTGAAAAGCTGCTTAATGAAGACGTGAAAATTATAGAGAGTGGTTTAAGTGAATAATATAACGAGGTCGAAACATATAGGAAATGACTAAGATGTCGATCATCATAAATAATAATCATCTTGTATGATTTCTTGCTTAACTTCCTCATACTCATCGTAGTGTGTAGACGGTAGTACCACACTAAGAAATGATATCAAGGTACTCCGTGCACTACGTAATCTATAGCTAAATAACGTAATAGCACACTACTTTAAACTGCTACGCCGCAGCTCTGATCTATCTACTAATACTGCGTAAATCAGCTAGTCAAACGTGATACAAAAAAACAACATATTTCCTCATACCCCTAAAATCACAAAAATCTTGCAGCGTATGCATATTTTGTGAAGGTAGTTGATATGTCCACAGCCAAAGCCCGCCAAATCGTCCTGGCTGCCCGACCGCAGAAGCCCCTGCTAACCGATAAGTATGCAGATTGGTTTACCAGCATAAGAGGATGCCGAATTATAGAAGTGAGCAATTGAAAACGTTTCATCAAAAATCTTTCTGTAGAGCTTGCCCATATTGCATCAATTTAGCATTGTTAATTATATTATCACAACAGGACATATGGATTTTTAGAACTGTAATTTCATTTTTTCCTGCTTCTTGTGCTTCCTCTTCTTTTTGTCCTCTTCTTTGTTTTGGCGCCATTATTACTAGTACTTCTTTTTCTCACTGAACTAGTCTTATGATGTTTACGTAATCTTGTTGTTTCTTGCAACTGTTTCACTTGAGATTGTAATGATTCGACCATATCTGTTAATTTGTTAAGTTGAATAGATTGTGTCTTTATCTGCTCATATATCTCCTCATTATAACGATTGAGATTATCAGTCTTAACTTCTTCCTTGGCATGATCTTCTATTGATGACAGAATGGAAGTTTCATCATTGGGACTTTCCACCACTTCGGTTACCTCTTCTTTAATTATCTCCACGGGTTCAGAACTTTCCTTGAAATCACCATTATTACCCAAATCTATTTCAATTCGTTCTTCTTGCTCTCCAGACAATGTTTGATTATATGTACAACAAACTAGAAGAACATTTGGTTATTTATTCATGCTTAATCAAATAAAGAATACCAGTAAAATTCAATCAATACAAATAATTCTGTTTAGTCGTAGTCAGAAAAGATTATAGTTGGACAAGTTCTAGTAGCATGCCAATAAAATTAGGAAAAATTTTCTGACGCATTTCCAGATTCCAATCACTTTTTGAAATCAATCAGTGCATTTATTTGTATATCCTATAAGTTTATGTATGATATGCAACATAATCTTAAAAACTAAGGGTTAATGCATGAACTATAACTATTAAAATGAATTATAATACGAGAGTTTTAAGTGATTCTATAAAATTTTATCTTCCCAGAACTGAAGGATATTTAGAAATAATACGGCATATAGCCAGCAATATGGGTCGATGTACCTCATAGAATTTGACGGCTACTTTGAAGGTAAATTTGAGCCCACTAAATATATGCTTGTAGGAGTGCATGTTAACGATGTTAAAGAAGATGATTTGATTAGTTTTGCAAATAGGATCCGTATTATGCTCAAACAAAAAAGCCTTGCCTTTGAGCTCAATAATCGACTCATACTTGTGGAAGAGTCTTAGCCATACCATGCAGTTATCGCCTGTTTTTTTCTCTATTTGGCTACGCCATATCGCGTAAAAAATAAACCTATGTGAATAATATTACCCGATGGTCTTGGTGTTGCTTGATTGTTTTACCATATTTGGAGGAAACCAATACATAAATTCCTCAGCGACTGGAAAATATGACGATTATATCATAAAGGAAATAGTACCATTTATTGATAAGAACTACAATATTTCTGCGCATGCGGTTTGGGGACACTCCTCAGGAGGTTATGATTCAATAGTATTGGACTAGACAAAAGTTTAGTAAATGGCACCAGCGCTATCTTAAGCTGAATTAATTTCCTGTGATATCCCAGACCGAGATAATACATGGAAGTGAGAATGTTGTCAACCGTCTAGTACGATTTATGGACAAGGCACAAGTGAGTATTGACATTTGCGTAGACAATACTAGACCAGCATTAGCTATAGAAATTAGACGATTGAAGGACACATTTATTGACGCAAAAAGTAGACGTGTAAGGATAAGATACATTACCGAAATAACTGGAGATAATCTCGGTTATTGCGAAGAGCTAATCTCAATAGTTGACGAACTTCGTCACTTGGACGGCATTAAAGGAAATTTCTACGTAAGTGAAATTGAATACGCTGCACCACCTACTCTACATGAAAAGAGAAAGTCTTCGGATATGATGATTTATAGTGGTGCCAAAGAAATTGTAGAGCATCAACAATACATATTTGATAGCTTTTGGAATACATCTAGTTCTGCTGAAAGAAAAATAACAGAAATTCAAGGTAATATTAGTTTAGGTGTAACAGAAATTATAGATGACCCATCAAGAACTCGAGAGTTATTTATTGGTTTGATAAAATCTGCAAAATCTGAAATATTGCTGATTCTTCCTACCATTAATGCATTTATGCGTGAACATAAGATGGGTGTAATGCACTTATTTAAGGAACTATTGACTACTCAAGAAGGAGGAACAGCCGTAAATATCAGAGTTCTAACACCTAACACCTACTAATAATACAATTGAAAAAATAATAAAAGAAATGAAGGAACCAACTAGCGTATCGAAAGAAGAATCGATAGTTCCTCTTACTTCAGATAACCACGAAAACCCTAATCTTCAAATACGACATTTAGAATCACAGCCAGAATTTAATGTAACTACGGTAACAATACTGGTAGTTGATAGAAAAGCATCTTTAGCCATTGAAAAAGTAGATGATTCGAAAGAAAGTTTTGTAGAAGCAGTAGGATTATCGACTTACTCAACAAGTCAACCAACAGTAACTTCTTATATTTCAATATTTGAAAACTTCTGGAATCAGCTCGAGTTATACGAAAAATTAAAAGAACATGCCAAGATGCAACAAGAATTCATCAATATAGCTGCTCATGAACTCAGAACCCCTGCGCAATCTATTCTTGGTTATGCAGAATTGGCAAAGGACGATCCTCAGTATATTGAAAAACAAATTAAATCGTTTATAGATGTGATATATAGAAATGCCTTTCGAATTCAAAAACTAACTAAAGACATACTAGATGTCACAAGAATTGAAAGTCACACACTAAAGATTAGTAAAACAAGATTTAACCTGAAAGACGTAACAATGGATGCCATAAAAGATACAAGACTGAAGGTTCGACCCGAATATAGCCATAACGTAAAATTAGAATTTAAAAATAGGGATAAAGCAGCAGGGGAGCATGTCAGTCATAGTAACGATATTGTTGTCCGAGCTGATAAAGATAGAATAACGCAAGTGATGTCTAACCTATTAGATAATGCTCTCAAGTTTACTGCGGAGTGTATCTGTTGATGTTGCAGGGAAGAAAGCGAACAAAGAAGAACAGGAGGAAGTTGTGGTTCGCGTGGAGGATACTGGGTCAGGTATCGATCCAGAAATATTTCCAAGGCTATTTACAAAATTTTCGAGCAAGTCCTTTAGTGGTACCGGCCTTGGGTTGTATATCTGTAAGAATATTATAGAAGCGCATGGTGGTAAGATATGGGCCAAAAATAATGACCAGGGAAAACGTGGTGCTACCTTTTCGTTCAGTTTACCTCTAGCCTTGACTCCTAGAAACATCTGAATCGATACATGACATGCACAACAAAACATGACCCATACCCTCCCACTGAATAGTGTGTTTGATACATTGAAGAACTATTTGTGTGGATTAAGCAAATTCCCAGAAATTCCTGAGGTTGGGTCTGCGTGTCAACCAGATATTCCAACCTGGCAATCTCCACAAAATAGACAGGCAAGCAAATAGGAAATGCAATGGTATAAGTTTTTCTTAGGATATCGAAAATTAACATTATTGATTGGGAAACAGACATTGGGTGTATCAGATAAAGGTTCATGGAAGATGTTTCGAGGAAGCGCGATGCGAACAGGAGTATCTGCCTCAAGGATACCTCGCAATCCTTCGCTTTTATGGGTCAAAGAAGTTGAACCAACCGTGTCTTCTCCAGTATTTGTAGATGGGACGATATATGTTTCAACTATAACAGGTCGAATTTTTTCATTGAATATATCTGAAAAGGAAATAAAATGGCATTTGAATGTAGGTAGTCCTATAGTCTCGTCACCCTTAATTTACAATGGCATTTTAGTAGCTG
>JASHSN010000398.1 GCA_030038695.1 Nitrososphaeraceae archaeon | reverse complement strand
GAATTTGCAGCTGAAGTAGTTCTAGTTTCAGCGTCTGGTGTACTGTCACCGGGTCCTTTATTTTTTGCTAACATTATCTACGGAAGCAAAATGGGGATCACTGCAGGAATTAAAATCGCATATGGACACACAATGGTAGAACTTCCACTAATTATACTACTAGCACTTAGTTTATTTGCATTTTCGTATGTTTTTCTAAATAATGCGAATCTCAAAATAATTAGCCTCGTTGGTGGTATCTCAATAATCGGCTTCGCATTTACCCAAATAATTAATGTCAGAAAAGGTAAGGCTGATAGCAAAATAGCGTACGCTGGGATTACCAACAAGAAAGATCCAATTTTACTAGGAGCTATGTTTAGTGCTTTGAATCCCATTTTTCTAATCTGGTGGTTCACCGTAGGCTTAAAGTTAATCTCTGATTCCATTCATTTCTTCGGCCTTGTCAATGGAGTTCTTATCTTGTTCTCCTCTCACATATGGATGGATTATGCTTGGCTAATGCTAACATCGTATTTGATTTATAGAGGCACCTTAGTACTAAAAACCAAATTCTATTCTTTACTGCTTATTTCAATAAGTATAGTTCTTGTTTTCTACGGAGTCTATATCGTTCTAAGGATATTTTAATCACATGGCATAATAAAATCTAGGCTATAAGTTTCAAGCTGCGAGATTAGTACCATTACTGACGATTAGTACTAATGAACGTATGGATATATACATACTTATATACTTAATTTGAATTTGGTAAAAGACATCATTTTGATGATTATAAATAATAAAGATACTTAATTAAAACACAGCCACAAGCGAAGTTAAGATAGCAAGATATAAAAGATAAGGTCAAGCAGCAGGAGTAATATAATATTGAAGCTCGGGGTCAACTCATTATCATTACATACCATATAAGTAAAAAGTATTAGTCTGTGTGTTGTATCGAAGCTCCTTGTAAGTTAATACTTTGAAATGATTCTCATACAGATATTTCATCAATTGACCAAACAGTCCTACATTAGTATTATAGGGACGGTTAGTAACCCAATCTACATTGTGGAATATAAGTAAAGGAATTGCATTTATCTTTCCACCTGTATTATAAGTACCCTGGCTATTGACCAATTTTATAAAGTCAGAAAATATTTTGGTGTTATCAAATGAATCCTTTATTTCTACGAGATCAAATGATAGGCTCCTGGCTGTAAACCTTGTTGCATAATTTAGTCCTCCAGTGGGCGTATAGGTTCTACAATCAGTTTGTGGATGGTTCCTAAACCCATCACAATCTAAGAACATAAGCGGTGCAGTCCCAGATCGTCCTATATCGTAGTATCTAGCAACTGTGTCTATTACAGCTGGCACAGTTGACCCGGAATTATATGGATAAGCAAAGATTGTAGGATTATATCCATGGACAGAAAGGCATTGTTTTGAGCCGCCAATTTCATAATCCAATTCTTTTTGGTGTAGTATATTAAGATAAGGAGTATGAGTCATGGAGTGTGATTCTATATCCATGCCATCCTTTTGCAACGCTGCAATATCCTGCCAGTTCAAACGCCCTAAATTTCCAGAGTTAACATAATTACATACGACAAAAAAGCTAGCCTTAAAACCATATTTGTCTAAGATGGGTTTTGCATACATTATTTGACTTTTCCATCCATCATCAAAACCTAACATTATCACCTTGTTATTACGATTAACGAAGTTGATTTTACCGCTTGAAGTGGAGTATGGTGGATGTACAAAATAGGTACGAGAGGTAGATAGAGTCCGGTTATGAAGACCACTAGACTTTGATAACGGAGGGATGAAGAATAGATGAGAAGTGTTAAGGGATTGGTTATTAGAGCGATCTAGATTTGATGAAACAGCTGCACGAGTTAGGGGCATGTTTAAGAATGAACTACTACTCGTCATGAGTATTATAGCAGCGATTGTAGCAATAATGCCAAATTTTGGGTTTCTCTCAAACACTTGAGGATATAGTCTACATAAGAAGAATCGTTTAATAACGGTTACAGATGAAAGAGTTTCAAATAACTTAATTAAAATTCTATGAAATAACATTTTAGTATCTATTTTTCTTTTATTTCAATCGCGCCAGTTAGTATAGTAGAATAATTGTCAAGGCTTACGCGATCATGTCCGAGCAAGTCAACACTTCGTATTTCATACCCTTATTCTCACTTTCTTGTTTCGCTTGTTCGTTATGTTCGTTCGTTACACTACTTCTATAGTGAGGGGAGGTTGTTCTGCCCTGTACTAAATGGGAGGTTGAGTTCTTGTACTCATTTCAGAATCACTTCCTATTTAATAATAATGACGACTTTAATATGCCGCTCTTCCGTCCGAAGTATCAGATTCAGGTGGGTATACGCGCCTTAAAATAGAATGTTCATTATGACACGGTCTTCATATTTTTGATAATAGAAATATAAAAATACTCCAAATTTCATATATTTTTGAATATGACTGACTCTTAACTATGACAATCTTATATCTCTATATTTAATATGTCGAGTATCCAAATTAGACAATAGAGAATTATTGGATATTATGAGCAAGCAACCCGACGAGAAAGAAAGCGGCGAAGAGATCTGCGATGAACAAGAATAAGGATAAGAATAAGTTCAGAGGAAAACGTACAGAGGATTGGTGGTCATGGTGAGTGAAATCTTTCACGATAATTATAAGAGACCAGAGGGAGAATTGGAAAGTTACAAGGCCCATGTGGATTTCTGGCTTCATTATTTGGGCAATAAAAAGATGGACGGTGAAACTGCTCAGCATTGGCTAGAAAAAGAACGGGATAGATTACGACAACAATTAACGATAATAGAGGATATGATTAGCGGGTTTGAGAAATGATAGCTAATTGGAGCCTCTAGTGGAGTCTTGGCTTTCCTGTAGTCTAATACTACCAGCGATAGTGCCACCAGGGGTGCCACCAGAAATGATGCCACCAGGGGTGGTAGACTCTATAGGCGTGGTTGTAGAAGCCATAATAGGCATATGCTTGATTGCTTTGAACAGAAGCACCTGATTCGAATAGTAAAAGTGTTGCAGCAATAGATACCGCACTAATGGCCAAAACTGTTTTGCAATTCATTATTTCTTTTATATGACAAAGGATTATTATTAAGGTATAGACTAGGCGATGCGACTACATACTCTGTAAAAGCATTCATCGATAATTGATCGTATTCGTACTTGTCAAGCAATGTCAGACGAAGGCTAGATTTCAAAAATTTGCGATAGGGCGATTTAGCATAAAGAAGTTTAACCGCTCTGCGTTGTCGGGCAGTTAACCTAAAAGGTATTTTAGTCGAAGGCGATGACTAAGGTGAGCTATCCTTGCTGACATTGAATGGGAAGAGTTTCTGGACGCAGCAATGTATCAATTCAAATCTCTTAATCAAATTATAATGAAAGGTAATGTCCTAGCACTGCCTCTGGAGCTGCTTATTGTTGATAATATTGAAATTAGTGAGTATGGCAAGATTTCGAATCGTATGAAATTGAGGCTGAACACAATAAAACAGTGTTAAGGGTTGAGCACAATTTTGATACTAAAAATACCAAAAATCACAGAATTTCTTTAGATCACCTGATTCAGATTAGATTCATCTATTTCGCATCAAGTGCCTTAATCGTCCTGTTTCCGCTTTTTTGTGAATAGTAGAATCTAAGCCATATCATAATGCTCAAAAAGACCAAGGAGGCGAAGTGTATTTCTAAACCAATATCACCTTGCATCGAAGAGAGAACGATGATTCCTGAATCCTGAAGGATATCAGCTACCCCTCCCAATATCCAAATTATTATAAATATCGAGATTTGGAATTGAAAACTTCTTATATCCTTGGACCGCGCTGCTAGCCATACAAATATACTCAACGTCCCCAATAGCAAGATTATCGTCCCTAAGAAAACGAAAAGTAGAGCAATGGGGCCACAGAATACAGCCATTTTTTTAATACTAACTTTCTCTTGTTTGGCTATCTCATAATAAGAGATTCCAAAAAACATCAAGACTGCAGCAGAAAGCGGTTCAAAAACCCCGTCCGATAACAAACCAAACCCGAAATAGTTTAACCAACAATAAGCAGCATGCATAAGTATAAAAATAGTGAGTATTGCCGTTAATTTTCTGAGATTATTGTTCAATCTTATAGTAAGGTAAATGGGAATTGCAGCAGCAAGAAGAGCAACAACACCATTGACAAGATAAAGCTGACTATCTAACATTTCCCATATTGCGAAACGTGAGGCAGCTCCATTACCACATTATATCCATACGTCACCTGCTTAATAAAGGACAAGATGAATTCCATGTGTGGGATCAAGCTACAGTCTTAAAAACATAACATGACGAAGGAAATCCTGAATACGTAGAAAAAGATGAGAAACGCCGCTTGGCGTTTATCGTCTCATGTGTGTCAGCCAGGGCAATCGCAGCTACCGAAGCCGAAGTGGTGGAAGTCACCGAAGCGTCCAGGGAAGACCATTGATGGGTTACCAATAGTTGATCTGATGGGGACAGTAAGATCACTGCTGCAATTGCTGCCAACTGTGGATACACATCCCCATTTTATCATCTATCGACCTATTGGTACAAAAGAATCTCGAATCCTGATAAGTACAACAATAGATAACTTTTATGTTATTTTCATAGTTGTCATTATCTTCATTTCAGTTTCCCTTGAGCTTTTGCTTCAATAGCTTTGGCTAGAGGATGATTAATATTTCTCTATGCAAAGTTTGGGTATCTTAAAATTCAGAATGGTGATCAAATAAAATGGTCCCGGAATCAGCTGGTTTCGATGAATAGGTGATAATCCATAGATAAGACCCTTGTCCATAAAATGTGGCAACTCATAGCTTGATCGTAGTTGTAATTAAATAAGAGTTAAAGGCTAATATTAGCGCAACAAAAACAATTGAAATTATTGTTGTAATATGTCTATTCACAAACTCGCCCATCACACTTTTATTTCTTGTCAATAATACAAGAGGTATCATAGGCAAGGGGATCATTAAACTTAGTATTACTTGACTGTATACCAATATGCTGAGAGGATCTAATCCAAGCAAAAGTGCAATTGTAGTAGGGACTACATTGATGAACCGCGTTACGATCCGCCTTAGCCAGATGTTAACTTTCATACCTAACAGACCTTCCATCACGGCCTGACCAGCCAATGTACCAACGACTGAAGAGGATATACCAGAGGAAAGCAGAGTAATAACAAATACTATTCCAGCCCCAGCACCAAATAATGGAATTAAGGTTTTGTAAGCATCAGATATCGAAGCTATATTAGAGTAGTGTGCATTAAATGCGGCAGCTGCCATGATCATTATAGCTGCGTTTACCATCCCTGCAATTATGAGTATAACAACATTTTCTGTAAGATGTAGCTTTCGTAACACTCTCTTCTCTTGAATAGATTTATCTTTGGCTTTATTTTTAGTAAGCCAAGAATGTACAAAAAGCGCATGTGGCATTACCGTGGCTCCAATAATTCCAACTGCTATCAGTAATGCGTTGGGATTTGCAATTATAGGAACAAATGAATGGTATAGTATGGCGGAGGGATCTGGTTTTGTGATGAAAACTTCATAAAAATATCCAAAACTTATTATCGAAACAAATAGAATGAACATTTGTTCAAGAATACGAAATTTGCGTGTTGTGATGGCAAGTATTAAGATTACATCCAAGGCTCCGAAGATCGAGGCATAAATCATTGGAATTCCAAATAGCAGATTAAGAGCGATAACAGTTCCAAGATACTCTGCCAAGTCAGTAGCAGCCGAGGCTGCTTCTGAAGCTAACCAGTATGGCACGATAAACATTCTCCTCCTGAGTTTTTCACGCATTATTTCTGGTAACGACTTCCCTGTTGCTATTCCGAGCTTACCAGACAAATATTGAAGCATCATTGCCATCGCGCTAGAAAGCCAGACTACCCAAAGGAGACTGTAATTAAACGATGCTCCGCCTTGAATATCAGTACCATAATTGCCAGGATCCATGTAGGCTATGCTCACGATAAGAGCAGGCCCTGTGTAAAGAAATAGCCTTATAAGAGATTCCTTCTTTGCTAAAAAATACTTCTGAGTATGCATCTTTGATTCACGCATATAATAAATCTACACCCACTTTATAAAAGTTAGCCTAGGCAAACATCATTAACTATATGAATAAAATGACCTTACTGATTCACATAGATTTGACTCATGAGCAACAAGAAAGATATGTGCTATTATCGTGAGGTATTATTCTTAGTCAGGGAAACAATTACTAGGCTGCTAAAGGTCTCGTGATATCTTGTCTTTTGTGTGGGTAACCACCGTTGCACTTCAGTACCTTTTCAGCACAAGCATCAAGATGTTGAACATCTGATAGCTCTACGGTAGCGAGCACGCGTATTAGCCAAGAAAGTGAACTTGCCAAAAATACTATGCATACTCCGCGTTCTAACATCTGCTACTGATGTAAATGTTCTGACTGGAGTTCCTCACCTGATGAGTAGTGCGTGTTTCAGCTCTACTTTTATGTGCTCACCAATCGGACCAGAAGATCCAATCACAAAGCTCCCCCGTTGTCAACAACGGCAGTCATTGCAGTTAGAATCACGGTTATTATTTGCATCTTCGTTGATATCAACTTGCTTACATATTTTGCACTTTTTCTCGATTAGGGTTTTTGTTTTTGCAGAAAAACGAGACACTTACGATATGGTACTTTTGCCTAAAATCAATACCCTTTCTCTTGTCTTTCCTTGTTTATTTGATTCTTCCTTAAATATTCGACTAGTATTTCCTTTGGTGTCATACCAAGTTCAATAGACATCTGTATAACGAAATGCCATAAGTCAATTACTTCTTCTCTTGCCTGAACCTCGTCGAATTTAGTAGGCTTCTTCCACCATTTCCAATTCGTGAGTCTTTGTACTTCTACTGCCTCGTGGATTATTGCAGTTGCAAGTGCAGATATTCGTCCTTCCTTTGCCTGTGGATAGCGTGCTGAAGTAAGCGTTGCTAACTCTTTTTGCAGTTTAAATACAGTTTCAAGTATATCCATATCCTATGACCTTGCTCGCAACTTGTACGTGACTATCAACAATTTTTCGACCGGACATTTGTCTGTATATTATATTAGTAGAATACCAAGTTTGTATAAGTTATCCCTCATTTTTCTAGCTACAATAGTAAAACGAGAAATTGACTTAAAGCAATGTAGCACGATTAACCAAAAGGACCGATCGAAGACGCGTTGCGTTACACGTCTGCATTTTACCACGTCCAAAGCCTAGAAAGAAGCCTCCGAAATGACCGAACTCAAAACATAGTCAAAAAAGAGTGGTTAGCAGTATCAGTCAACACCTTTTATCGGTTAACTCCTGAATAACACCTATTTTCATATAGGATCTGATGTTCTGTGAACATTTATTGCAAATCATTTATGAATGATATTGTAGGGCTTATTTCATATATACCGTGCTGTACAATGGTAGCTTATATACATGGTTTATTTAAAAAACCTCTAGAGGGGAGATCTCATGGATGATCAATCTACAACTCACGTAGAACCACATGTCAAAGAAAGCAGCCGCATACGAGATTTGGTGTTTGGCTTTGGTGATGGGGTCAATACATCTTTAGGGATTATAGCTGGTGTTGGTGGTGCTGCGGTTGCTGCTGATATTGTTATTCTCGCCGCCCTTGTTGGAATGTTTACAGGTGCTAAAGCAATGGCAGTTCAGAATTACCTTGCAGTAAAGTCTCAAAGGGAGGTACTGGAATCAGAAATAAAAAGAGAGGAATTCGAGATAGAGAACGTTCCAGAAAAAGAAAGACAGGAAATAGAGGAGATATACATGGCCAAAGGATTTAGAGGCGACGACCTTACAAGAGTAGTTAACAAGATAACTTCTGACAAAGATGTTTGGCTCAAGACAATGTTGACGGAAGAATTAGGACTCAATTTAGAAATCTTAGGAAGCCCGATAAAAAGTGCTTTAATTATGTTTGGAGCATTTCTCCTAGGTGGCATAATCCCAATTGTACCTTATTTCGCTGTTAAAGGTGGAATTATGCCGCCAAGTATAGCTATCGGAATAGCAATAGGAATGAGCTTAACATCCTCATTTATAGTTGGTGCAATAAAATCGCGTATGGCAAAGAAAAGTTGGGTTAGAGGTGGAATCGAGATGGCAGTACTAGGTACTGGTATAGCGCTTGTAGGTTATGGAATAGGATCTGAATTGAATAATGTTGGTATAGTACATGTCCAAGGTGGGGCATCTGGTTGAATACGTGTTCGAAACAGGGAATAAGATTAGATTTTAAATAGTGAAAACCTGACTAACTGATTTAGATGACTAAATTATTCGTTGGAAAGGCCTCTGATATTCCACACGGAAAAATAGTTCATATGACGATAGGTAAAAAGAAGGATATTCTGGTTGTCAATATAGGAGGAAATTATCATGCTGTAAGCAACCTTTGTTCTCATGAAGGACTTAGACTTCATGAAGGTAGACTCACAGGTAAGGAATTGGTGTGTCCATGGCATGGTGCAAAATGGGATGTAACAACTGGAAAGCTGGTGCTCTTCCCTGAGAAGTTGAAATCACTTCGTTCATTCAAAGTCAGTATAGAAAACGATAGCGTGTATGTAGAAGGATAAATGTTCTGGGGTAACTTTGAACCTGTTATCGGCGTGTGTCATTCATATCATCCCACAAGAGATGTTTGCTTCTATTCGCTAAGGTATGTTGCATATAACAGCATAGCATAAGAGTGTGTATTACTTATCAACCAAAACAAGGAATCAGCTTAATGACAAGTGGGATTTTTTTTAAGAGTTTTTTTAATTGCAAAGATGGCTGGAGGGTATTCGAATCGAAAGGTTATGCTGCGTAGACTCCTTCTTCTACTACATACTTCTTACGAGCCAGATCCATTAGATTTCTTGTAAATAGTATTCCGAATATTATTACTACAATAGCAAAGAGTAGGGAAGTCCATGCTGCAAGTGCTATATTACCATTAGATGTATTGGAAGTAATTATTTTCATCATACCTACTTGAACTTGAAGTGAATGATGATCGTATATGTTATTCCAATATTCTACTATTGCAAGGCCTCCCCATGCACTATTAATAGTGCTTGATAAGCCAGCAATCAGATAGGGGAATGTCGCTGGAAGGATTACTCGTCTTAATCTAGTGAACGTCTTCAATTCATAGTTTCGCATTAATTCCCAGAATTCTGTAGGGATAGCCTGAATTCCAACCCAGAAGTTAAATAATACGTAGTAAAACGTACTAATAAAGCATAAAAGGAGTACATAAAATTCTGTGGACGCATCTCCTAAAATACCCTGAAGATACGGTGACGTAATAGCGTATAGGAAAGGAAAATATGCTGGAACAGGAAACACAGCTATTATTTGTATTAGAGGTAACGACACAGGAACTGCTTTTTTGTGTATTGTAAGGTAATATCCAAGAAATATTGATAAGACTAAAGAGGCTGCTGTAACTACAAGTACTCTAGCATAATCAGCTGCCATTGCATAGAGAAGATAAGGAGTCGAAACCAAAAAGTTAATCCATTGATCTTTTGGAACTGATAATACAAGTTTTGCAACTGAATATAGGATAAATATCAGACAAATACAAAGGAGAGACACAACTAGATACTTTATTGTTTTTGAACTAGGACGTCTATGATGTTCCCTAACGGTACGTTCGACGCCTAGAGGCATGGTATGGCCTCGTTGAGCTATTATTTTGGAAGTAATTTTTGAGATCCCTTTAGTTTGACTTCGCAAACTGTCATAAAATGCTCTAGAAGATCCATGACTGAGCCAGTGAGGAAGATAATAATATTTTTTCCTCCTTTGAATATCGATGCTTGTGTCTATTCCGTACTTTGCAATAGCTTGTTTACTAAAGTTAGAGAAAACAAAAGTAAATGCGATGACTCCTATCGCAATGAACAACAATGAAATGTATACTCCGGTAAAATCACCATGCGCTGTAAGTTGAGAAATTATTGTACCTATCCCAAAAGTTTGATAGCTACTAGAACCAACCGTAAATACCTCACTTACAGTTATGTAAAATAACGCATCAGAAAAGCTTGGAAAGATATTACCTGCGATCCTTGGGATAGAAAAGGGTATGTACAGAAATCGCATTCTATTAACAAATCCCATCTCGTAATTAGCAGATACTTCTAAAAGATGCTCAGGGACTGTCTTAAATGCCTGATATATTCCAAGCCAAATATTCCAGACTATGGCAGTAAATACAAGAAAATCAGCTGCGACTTCGACTCCCAAGCTACCTCCTAGTCCACGAATAAAGATAATTAAGATGATGGGAATGAAACTGAAGACTGGAATTGATTCAAATACACTTATGAATAAAACATAGGCACTTTCAAATACTCTATTCTTTATTGCTATATATCCAAGGAGCCAACCCGTGAATATAGCAACAAGCATTAGAAGCAGTACTCGACCAAAAGTTACTAATGTAGCCAAAGCGATTGTGGTAATTTCTATTGTTCATCCCACCCCAATTCTCACTCGGCTATTTTTAATCCAGAGTATAACTTGTCCACATAATTCCAAAACAATGGATCTTTTTGTGACCTAGGTCTATTCATCTCTATATTCATCTCATCAACAATGGTTGCTGGCGTCCCATTGACAACATACACCCTGTCAGACAACTGCACAACTTCATCTAGATTATGAGATACGAGAATTGCTGATTTTAGAGTAGTTTGAGGGTTAAAAACGAGCGAATATATTTCTCTTCTCAAACTATTTGCGGTCAATTCATCTAGATGTACAAATGGTTCGTCCAACAACAATATGACTGGAGATGCAGCAAGTGCCCTTGCTATGGCAATCCTTTGTCTCATACCACCGCTCATTTCCTTCGGATAGGCATTTTCAAATCCAGTTAGTCCAACGAGTTCAAGCATCTTTAGTGATATTTGAGTAGCTTCGTCAGCATCTACTTTCCTGCATTTCAAAGCTAACTTGATATTATCAAGAGCAGTCATCCATGGGAGTGTTGCTATTGATTGATGGATTAGTGCAATATCAGGCGTTGGGGTGTTTACTTCTCTCCCATTTAGAAATACTTTGCCATGTGATGGGGGTATTAAACTAGACAGCACTCTAAGAAAAGTCGATTTGCCAGTACCAGATGGTCCTACAATTGATACAAGTTCGCCCCTACAAGTCCTGAAACTTATATCTTTGAAAATAACTCTTGATGGATAGCTATAGGACAGCTCTTGACATTCTAATTCGGATTCAACAAATGTCGTAGATCCAAGATTATATTTGTTCCAAATTCCTTCCTCACCCATAGGTATTCGGACCTCCTTGGACAACGACTCTGATAAAACCGGCTTGAATCGAAATAAAATTCGAAATGCCCAAAATCGCCGAATTGAATAAATCGGACTCCTTCACTGTTGATAGAAAATTTAATCCATTATAAATGGATCTACTGTGCTTCCTTAGGGCGAGAACTGCACTTTCAGCATGAATGCTCTTCTTGATTTTAGCTGTAGCATTCAAGCCCACTTCCTGTGGTAGAGGATAAAGCGCCTGCTATTTTAATCTTGCTTTTATAATTTATGGGATATATTTATTAACTTGGCTATCTAATATATATTGAAATAAAAGATCAGGTTGTCGGACAAATTATCGCGGGTCGTCTTAAAAAATAGAAGACTTAATACTATTCATAAAGAACATGACGCAGAGATTAGGTTAGCCAGGGTCGAGGGTCATGTCAAAGCTATTCGGAAAATGATAGCTGAAGATAGAAACCATTCTGACAT
>JASHSN010000397.1 GCA_030038695.1 Nitrososphaeraceae archaeon | reverse complement strand
TCTAGCCCGACTGCCCTTAACCATGGGTCCCAGAATGCTTTGAACCAATACATATTAGCTTTGAATACATTTTCGTAAAACCCTCTGCTCGCTTCACTGCAATTTATCAAATAGTTTTGCCAGAAGCCAATCGGATTTAGAAATGGATTAAAGACATACCCTTCTTGTTCCTTCTCTGAGGTCATGACCTTATTTATTTAGAATAGTAGTTAAAGTTGTTGACCTCGGTATGTACGTGAAACCGTATAACAGTTATAATTATACCTTACCAAGGAAAAGGTATTTCTTATTATTTTATTAATGATGCTTTTTCCAATATTTGATTAGTCTTTGATTCGCCCTGTTTGATTGAATTCCTTATAGTTTCTAACGAGAAGTCAATATCCTCGTTGAAGTATGGAAATGGTTCATCTCTAGTTATGTGAATTATGTTCTTTATTTCTGCACCTCGTTCACGTTTCATCTTCGTGTAAGTATGACGAATCTTCTCAAGTTGCTTTTTATCTATCTTAGCAGGAGCAATATTTTTGTCGATTATCTGATAAAGCTCCTCTATATATTTCAGATATCTTGTAACTACTTTAGCCATCCTTATTTGCCGTTGAGTTTTATCGGAAAACATGATATCTCTAGCTCTATGATAGACTTCAATCAAATCGTCTGGTAGCTTTTCAATATTCATAGGATAGTTGTCAATAAAGAAAAGATTTTTGTCGATCACAGGTGAAGCATCTATAACTTCGTTAAAAGGTGTGTTACTTAATAGAGCACCGCCCCAAGCATATACACCTTCTTCTAGCTCGACCCAAGGAAAATTGTATCTGGGATAGGCAGAAGTTGCTAGAATGTGCTTGGGAGTTATTTTCTGTTTAAAGCTATCAAAAGTTAACGGTTGCGACGTTAAGATGTTGATTGCAGTCATTATTAGACGTACATTAGGATGACCATCAGGTTGAAGTTTATTATAGTCAATGTATTTTTCTAAAGTTTTGACTAAATGAGAAGGATCATATATGTATGTCCATTTTGATGGATCAAAGTATTGAGGATCTTTTAACATGTAGTCAACTCTCCACCTGGGAACGGAAAACTTGTCATTACCATAAAGTATATAGCTGGCTGAACTCAATAGTGAATTTACTTCATCTGTGGTTGGTAAAAGATTCTTCACCCCTCTAAAAAGGTAAGATGTAGATTTATCATACAGCCACTCTAGTACCGGATTATACAAATTTACGGAATTCTCTCCAAGCTCTAGCCAAAACTCTTCTAGCGTACGTTCTGGATGGTCTTTATCTATACCGCCAGCTATTACAGCAGCGTTTATGCCGCCAATTGAGGTTCCAGCTACGATATCTAATTTTATATTTTTATTTGCAAGAGCTTTGAAGACCCCACATGCAAATGCCCCTAATGAACCTCCACCTCCCAGTATCAAAACGTTTTCAATTTTACTAGAAGACATCACAATATCTCTTAATTTGATTTACATTTGCTCATTATTAAGGTAGTAGGAAGTATTCTTGAGATCACGTTCTCTCATTGCATCCTTTCACACCTAGTCGTTACTCAGAAAAAAATAAAATAGTCTGGAAGAACAGGAAGCAACTAACTGCCGCTAATTAAAATAATTTTGTCTGTCATTTTCGTTTCGGTAACTGAAATGTCTATCATCTGCAATTGTCATCATCTGTATATCTAATACTAATCTTCTTGTTTAGACATTTAGTTGCTGATCTGGTCTTCTTCCATATTAGGATCAACACATCCGTCACCACTCTTTTTCTTCCGGTGTGAATCCTAACATGTTCTAACGTTGTACGCACTGTAATGAGAAATTTTTTTCCACAAAATCTTCAGTAGTGAAGCAACTAAAATTAATCTATGACTATTGAATATGACAATAACTGTCAAATAATTAGGTCTAGTAAAAATACCAGGTTGCAAATCCGGCGGACAGCAAGAGGCGAGATTTTGGTACACTTCCCTAAATCAAAATGATGCACCCATTGTCTCATATCTATCTCTGTTTGGTTTTAGGGGTAAGATGATTGTGTAGAAGTAGCCAATTCTCATATGCAATCTCCTTTATGTGCAGTATATTAGGATGTTTATCGTTCCGGTTATTTGCCAATGGCTATGTCTAGAAAAAGATATTGGTTAGTGTCTTTACCCAGTTGAACTTACTTCTGAGTTTGATCGAGAATGTTCCCAACCCCTCTCTCCCCGTCTAGAAGGAGAGCTTGCCATTATAACAACGCTCGTGAAGTAATCTTCCAGGGGCATGTCTCAATCTGCTACCAAAGTGCGTCTAGAGGACCTAGACATAAAGCCATACCTGATAACTAAGCTTAAGATGGCTGGAATAGAATCAGTCTTTGACTTGGCTATTTCTATCCCTCATCAACTCGTAGATGTTGGATGTCGCGGAACGCTGACTGAGACCAATGAACATGTTGCACTTGAACTTGTGACTAAAGCGAAAAAGGCTTTGGTAGATTCAGGGCTGCTTTTCAAAGATTTTTCCACAGCTCAGGAAATCTTGGAAAGAAGAAAGAACCTACTCAAATGTTCGACAGGTTCTTCAAAGCTTGACTCCTTTCTCAAGGGAGGAATTGAGACCCAAGCAATCACAGAGATAGCT
>JASHSN010000396.1 GCA_030038695.1 Nitrososphaeraceae archaeon | reverse complement strand
TATATGTCTGGAAGAAGAACATCACTTTAAGGCAGAAATGAAAGATAGAGAACGGTCAATTATTAATGAGACAAGATAAAATGATGGTATTGGAAAATGATTGCTTACACCTTAACAAGAAACTGGTAGATGTAGAAAAGGTGGGTCACTCTATGATTATAGTTTACTATCAATGTGAGAAATGCTTTACAATAAATAAGGTTATAAAATTCGAGCCATCGGACTCGATTACCTGATTAAGAAATGACAACCTTAGTGTGGCAGTGTAGATGTGGAAAACAGATCCCCATAATAGCTAGCTGGGCAGACGAATGTATTGAAAATCTAAAGAAGTACTCAATACTTGACATCAAGGCAAGAAAATCTCTTGAAATAATCTCTAGAAATGATTTGATGTTACAGGTGGATAGGCAGCAATGAGACCACCACAATATTTCATGATAAGTTCAAAATCCAAAGAGCTTGAGTGCGACTCATGCCACCATGAGAAAGCCCGTTTATATAGAATTACAGGTCTTCGTACTGCGAGAAAGATTAAGCGGCTTTGTTTCTCATGTTTCCATTCTGAAGAGGTGTGAGGTAAGAGACATTGGAAACTAATAAGGAGATGACCAGACTCATAGACATCATTAACATGCTGGATAAATCACTATTCCTGGCAATTGAAGCCCGTAGGAGGATGGCCGAATTAGCCAAGCAAAGTGAGCACTCTTGAGTAGATTACAAGAAATATTGGAGGGGCTGGATAAATGTATCTTTGATTTGATTACACTTCGTGAAATGCTAGCACAAATTAAATATGGAGATTAGTCATGCCAATACACATCTGTAATACTTGTGGTGAAATCTACGCAGATGAGAAAACACTAGTCAAGCATCTAGAGACACATCAACAGTTGCGCTTAACACAATGGGGATTTGATGTGTAATGAAAAAACTATGTGACGATGTTGAACTCAATTATATTTGTCATGTAATTCTTTTATCAATTTTTTTAAGTAAAGACAAGAAACGTTCAAGATTATCAGACATTAGAAAAATTGTAGAAAGTCGTTTGAAACGTTCGTTAGACGAGGACACATGGCAAGAAGCATTACAAATTTTAATGAGAGAAGGTTTGATAAACGCGACCACCTAGGCTGGTGGAAAATCAGCCCCAAGGTCCCATGGTAGCAATTTCATCAGCTTTAACATATCAACAGGAGGTATGTAATAACATAAATCCTTAAACTCTAACTTCTCGCCTGTCCTCCGTTCAAGCAATATCAGATCACTGATAAGTTCAACGTCGCTTTTAAGATTAACTTGTTCAAGAATACTGCTCATACCCATATAGAATTTATACGGGTATAAGTTCATGTCGTTCCTTTGTTCGTGAGGAAGGATCCAGGATATCAATATGTCGCAGAGTATATACAATTGTATACACACCAGTATTCTCTTTGGAATGAGAATCTTCTATCTAAATAATTCCACTCCGGATATCAATATACAACTGTATATACATTCGTATTCTCCTCGGAATAAGAATCTTTCAACTAAACAATCCCGCGGAGCGTCTAGGTTAGCATTAATCCTGCTATCAAGATTTCTATATCCTCTTACTACGGGTTCCTATGTTTATTAAGCTCCAATATAGATATCTTTTAACGTGTGATATGACTTAGGTTTCTCATGAAAGCAGAAAGTCAGAGCAAGGTTCCGATTCCTCCCATAGAGAAGAAATGCCGCGTCTGTAAAGAACGTAAATTATTATTAGATTTTGAGATAGACCAGAAGAATAAAGATAAACATGAGAATATTTGTAAGAGTTGTGTGACAAAAGTAGAGGAAGATGACCACCATAGTCCTGATTGTATAACCAACAAATTCTTGATCGGTGTTTATACTCAGTTAGAATGTCTGTTAGCCCTTGTAGAGGATGGCGTAGAATTGCCAGATGAGATCCTTGAGATATTAGGTGAGATCGTAACTCAGGACATTAAAAACAAGGATGTCTCAGATGGATAAATTAGAAACTCTCTTCAACTTACAGAAAGAATTAGCAACGGTTCTTACGTCAACACGTTATCCACAGGCAAAGGAAGAAAGAATCTCTGTACTCGCAACTGCCATAATCCACGAGGCAGTAGAAGTTCAAACACTTACAGATTGGAAATGGTGGAAGAAGCCTATTAAATTTGACGAAACTCAGGCGAGAGAAGAAGTGATTGATTTATGGCATTTTCTTATCCAGATGTCTATTGAACTTGGTATGACACCAAATGAAATATTGAACGAGTATTTGGAGAAACATCAGATTAATAAAGAAAGACAGAAAAATGGATATTGATGAGAAAAGACAGAAAGATGGTTGATATCAATACCTTATCAAGAATAGACCACTGCTCCACTTAAAAGAATCTCTATTCTCAATACTTTGTCCTGATACATGCCAAATAATTTGCTGTATTTGTTGGTTCAATTTTGGTGTTAGGTTCAGACTCTTTTTGATTTTTGTTCAATGAACGTAAATACAAATCAAGTATTCTTGTCAATGACATTGTTCAAAAACCTGACATCAGGCAATAAGCAATCTATTTGCGTGCAGCGGAACACAGGTGCGAGTATATATATCCCAGAGCATTTCTGGTGGACAAGTTTCTGAAATTGGATAACTCGGGTAATAACGCTCAACATCCAAGTCTCTATCACGAAGCCTCAGGTCAACATCCCTATCTCTTCCCCTGTCTTCAGTTCCGCCCCCGTGAGACTGGTTTCCACCTTCGGTAGCATGACCTGCTTTATGTTGTTGAGTGGTATGTCCTCCAGATTGTTGATGTTGTTGAGTACCATGGCTTGTTGTATGCCCTCCTGAAGTATGGCCGCTTGAACTTGGACGTGAACCACCACTCTGTTGTTGATGGCCACCTCCTCCTCCAGATTTAGCAAAACCAAAACCGTAAAAATCCTCATGATCATATATCAATTTTGCAAGGACAAACCCTGCTATCAAAGAACCACCAAAGACGTATAATTCTCGTTCCATAAATGATATTGAGTGATTAGGGTTAAAAGAAGAGCTTATGATTAATCTGGATTAGGCTATCTTCACGGAATGTCAAATTCTTCTTGACTTACAACCTTGATTCTTCCCGTATGATTTAGTTCATAGTTGTTATGGAATGTTCTCTGACATTTAGCGCATTTAACACATTTAATAACATCTCCATGTGTATGAGAATGTTCAACATCTCCTATCGCAACATCAATAATCATCCATGCCCCGTGAGTACAATCCCTCATCTTAATTCTTTATTTACTAATCCCATCTTTAAGCCTTCTAGGGTATGATTTGTCATATAAATGGTGAACATTAATATAGAACATGCGTTCATCTTTTGTTGGACGACTTCATGTGTAGAATAGCGTCATGGTTTACAACGTTCCCGGTTAGGGTCGCCAACCCCTAGGTCTACACTTTTTAAAAATCTTTGAAAACCGTCCATCTTGGGAGGGTAGCTAAATCTGGTAAAGCGCCGGCTTTGCAAGCCGGAGATTATGGGTTCAAATCCCATCCATTCCACTAACTTTGGCTGTTTGGTCCAACGGTAGGACGTCACTCTAACAAGGTGATAGTGGTGGTTCAACTCCATCAGCAGCTATTCGGGGTCGTGGCTTAGTTTGGTCTATAGCGCTTGCCTTGGGAGCAAGAAGTCAGGAGTTCAAATCTCCTCGACCCCATATTATAAAGTCCCATAGGTTGAAATGCTTCAGAGTGTATTATCTTACTACAAGTCCCGTAGTCTAGTGGTCAATGATCTGGCCCTCTGAAGGCTTGGACGCAAGTTGAAATGCGAAGCATTTCATACCGTATGAGACGAAGTCTCATAGGTTCAAATCTTGCCGGGACTACTTGTTCAGTCCTATGGTGTAGCGGCCAAGCATTCTGGGCTTTGAACCCGGAGACGTCAGTCCGAATCTGACTGGGACTATTCTCAATAACAGATTTTGTTTATGATCATTCTTGACTAGCGACTTTATTAAAATGGGCATCACAGAGATTGCAGCCCCAGCCCAAATTTGTCACTCTAGGCCACTTATTATCTTCAGAATTTGATTCCATTTGATACTCAACTTTGCAGCCACA
>JASHSN010000395.1 GCA_030038695.1 Nitrososphaeraceae archaeon | reverse complement strand
TGTCAAATGAGATAGTATATGTTTTGCACCTACGATTTAACAGCCTTGACCTACGTTTGTAACATGCGAGCGAAGTTAATGGCATTGAAGTGTGACATTATAATTATTAGAAGATTTACTGCAGGCACGACTCTTGTTGCTACCTAAAGATTAATTGACGCTTCTTACTAAGTGCCTTCGAGGTTCTATGCCAACGTTTAAACTTGACCACGATGTAGAATTTTTATTGCACGGGTAGACTATACCACCTAACATAACTTCGTGCAACTACGAAGATGTTTTAACAGGAAAAGTACGGACGGATGAATTTATCTTACTGAGTATAGAACCTATTACAATTGAAACCCATTTGTTGGATTCTTAGGAGTATTTGGGGGTGTCACCTATTTTTCTAAGCACTTCAGTGCGTACTTCAGTGTGCAAGAGTTACATAGAATCAGACATTTAACTGAGTTCAAAGTCTACTCAAAAAGTTAATAGTGAATCTAAAACAATAGTACCTGAAAACTTGAATAATATCAAAGATATATCAGAAAAGATTTCTTGCATTGACTGGCAAAAGGTAACAGAAGAAATGAATGAAAAAGGGTATGCAATGGTGTTACGACTCTTACCTGGTCAATATTGCGAAGGTCTTATTAGCAACTATGAGAATCCGGATCTATATCGCAAGATTGTTACTATGGAGAGGCATAGTTTTGGATTAGGAGAGTACAAATATTTTAAGTATCCTTTACCCGATCTAATTAACATAGTCAGAAAAGAAATTTACTCAAGACTTGCACCTGTTGCAAATACATGGATGAAAGCATTAAACATGGCAAGACAATTTCCAAATCAATTTGACGAATTTCAAAGACTTTGCCACGACAATAATCAAACAAAATCCACTGTGCTTATCTTAAAATATGGAAAAGGAGGGCATAATACATTACACCAGGATTTGTATGGAGATATTTTTTTCCCATTTCAAGCCGTAATATTCTTGAATGAGCCTGGTCATGACTATACTGGTGGAGAATTTGTATTAACACAGCAAATTCCAAGAGAACAATCAAAAGCGATTGTCTTAGAACCGTGTAAAGGAGACATGTTGATATTGACTACAAATTTCAGGCCTGTAAAGGGAAATAAGGGATACTATAGGGTGCAGATGAAACACGGCATTAGTGAAGTACATACTGGAGCCCGTCATAGTCTTGGTATTATTTTTCATGATGCCGTAAGCTAATATCATTATGCTGGTGATTCTGGAATATGGAAACGGGTCTTTTATAGATACTCCTACCAAATGATATTCTGAATTCTCGATTCCCTTTTTCATTCGTCGACAATATTGCTTACTCAGTTATCATTATCGTTTGCAATTCTATCTCCGGATAACCATTGATTTATGAATTATTTTTCAACGGCGTATCAAGAGCTGGTGGTATCTAGAAAAACTGGATGAAATCTTAGAGCATGGTCTGTTTTTTTTCTCAACTTCGGGGAAGAGTCACAGTTGCTGCATAATAATAATGGATCCCGTTGTGCTCCGTAAGAATCATCTATGCTTCGCTGAATGAATATTGTTTCCGGCCAACAGGCAGGTTTAAAGGAAGTTTCATATTTTAAACCAGCGTCTAGCCTACGGATTTTCTCATATATATATGGATGATCCGCTTCTACTCTGTAGTTGAATAAAGTAAAAGATGGCATAGTGATGCGTTTGATCATATTCAGCCAAAACATACATTCGAGTTGGAATCGGATATTAAAGGACTAGCAGAAAATTCCTAAACAGAGAGAACTAGATTATCCAAAGCTAGTATAGTGATCCACCCATCGAATAGTGTTGACAAAGGTTATTACGACCACGTTTGTTTAATTCCATTATCATCTAGTACTCCGGCGAAAGCCCCACATTCCAGCACGAACCCAATCGAAACCTCAAATGTAACATAAGGATGTTAATATAATAAAAAAAGTATTCATGTGTTGTATTCTTGTTAGATATATAAGTACTATATTTAACTGATCTATAGAAGTATCGTTACAGATAAGTAATTAGTGAGATATAACAATACAAATGAAATTAAGAATCCAGTTAGGCGTTCTATCAATCGCCTTGACAGCAATATTGTTTGCAGCGGGTCCTATTGTTGTGGAACACGAAGCGTTTGCCTTTTCGCACCATGGTGGAGCGTACGCCTTCTATGGTCCATGTATACAGGCAAGACATTTTTCATACACGTGGTGCCTAAATCCCTTTTAACAACAGGCTCCCCCTTCACTTTTTCTGGCTGGAATAGCAATTGATGTATCAAATGTTATTACATAATTTTATTCATTTTCATTATCAAATGCTATTACATAATTCTACTTTTTCACTAGTGAAAACACACAGCTCTTGAAGATCGGCTCTTGCATTAGTGGGAGGTATTCTACTAGTGCTAGCAGATTAAAAAAGAAATTTGAGTGCTTTTTAATCTGAGATAGTCTAAGACGTATACATATCGATCACAATACGTCGAGACATAGACGCAATTCAATATTGCATCTGACTTTCGCAATACCCCCTTTAAACTTGGACAAATTGCGAATAACCTGCACCGTCACGGCATAACTGAAATTCCAAGGAATTTGCGTTTTAGGCTTTCGTTGTGTATGCAAGAGTTTTTCGATCCGATTCCTCAGGATCAATGGACGACAAGAGATCCCGGCTTTACTAAGGAATATGAAGAATACGGCATTATAACATTTGAGTGGATCATAGAACAAATCACATAGTACAATAGACTAACTGATGCATTAACCAAAGATTTCAAAACGGCATAACACGTATTAGAGCAGAGTGATTATAGAGAGAAACTATAAAACCTATGGCTACTTAATTATATAGTAATGACCCAGATACTATTAACCAAGCCAAAGAACAGATTCGCCAAGGTAATTGAAATCATAGAACAAGAGAAACACAACTTTAGGTTCAGGAGAGGAACCCTAGGCAATGATAACTACAGATGCACTATTGGTCTCTTATTGAGTCATTACGGCTGGACAGGATACAGTTGCTCATCAAGTGACTTCAATGAGGCCGATAACAAAGTACACGATTTAATTCCTATAGACGCACAGCGTCTTATTGCGAGTATAAATGACAGCAGCGAGAGCTATGACGTTGTAATAGAAAGGCTGGAGAGAGCTGGTCGAGAACCATCCGACTGATCTCCTTTTTACATAGGTCAGTGAGGGACATATGTAAACCAGCTTATGTCTAGGTTTTACTGAAAACACTTAGCCAGTTGCTTATTACTCGCTTCCTCAAATATGGGCGCAGGGTCGAGATGGATCGAACTAGAATATTTGACCATAGAGATCCTACGTTCCACTTCCACATCATTAAGGATTATGCATATTTATTTAGAAAACATCT
>JASHSN010000394.1 GCA_030038695.1 Nitrososphaeraceae archaeon | reverse complement strand
ATGAAGAATAGGTACATACAGGTTACCATTTGCGGAATCAAAAGCAATTGCAAACGGACCAGCTGGCGGAACCTTACCAACCATTATAGGACTACCAATAACAGTATTATTTTGCCGGTGTTAGCATATGTATGGAAGACTGGACAGCGAGTCGGCGTGGGTTGGCATGGTGGCCATTGTGGTCACTGCGAATTTTGATCTACTAGGCTTTTGATCTACAATATACTAAAAAACGCAACTTGATGCAGCGGATACAGCTGCCATGGAATCACCTATCCTATAGAATTGTCGCTTGAGCTACAATTATGACTAATACTGGTGGTGGGTCTCACCTATTTTGCATATGACATACCTCTTACAACTGAAACGGCTGCTGCCATAGCTTGCTCTGAAGCACGGGAGTAGGAAGGATACAAACTTGGGTAAGGTAAATTATATATAGTTAAATGATGAATAAGAAAAGACTGTTCTAACTAATCTTTTATTTAAATGATTGATACCGGCAGCATATAAACCAAATGGCTACACCGTCACGTTGGACACGAAAACAGTAAAGACTAGAAAAAGGAATATTGGCAGTTTTTTGGCTATGATGTTGTGTACCATTGTGATTGTAAGTACGGTGGGAAATTTCTTTGTAACAAGATATGTTTTTGCACAAGAACAACAACAGACAGATCAAGCATCGGTACTCCCATATAACTCACCTTGGAGCAATAACCTACTTACTGCTAATGCCACTGGTACATATCATGATAATGCACACATAGTACAAACATTTACAGATTCAAAAAACTATGACTTGAATCATCAATATGTAGGGAATAAGGTTGTAGGCCCAGATAGGTTCAGATTTGTAACATCTTATTGGACTGCTCCCGACACGTCTCTGGGTGTTGATGTAGGAACTTCTGCAAATAACACATTTCTAGCAGCAGGCCCTCTACCACCAAATCAGAAGTTAGAAGTTGATACAAACGAAGGACCTTCAACCCTTGCTGTGGCATTACAGTATGAAGGAGTTGTGAACCTTGCTGGAATAACTGCGGCACTAAAATTACCTGCAGGATTTAAAGCCCTGTTTCCCCTAACAGATGACAGAACTAATTTCGACATCGCCTTGTCTAGTTACAGAGGCCACATTTACCCAGGTCAAGGAATTGTTCTTTACTTTTCGGTAAATGTATTGCCAACTGCAAAAGTCCAATTGCCAGTTCTTGGTCCGTTAGCATTGCATTTCCTTAGAAGTGATCAAAGGTTCATATTAGATTCTCTACGTGATCAGAGCAATTTTGCTAGGGCACTCTCATTTACAAATACAACATTCTTTGATCCAACAACGTTCCACAGTAACTTTGACTTTACCAGGAGCTATTACACGCAATTTGGTAGATTCATACCATTTGACTTTGTAAATCAGGTAATACCTGTTATCTTCAAGGTAACCGGCAAGGAAGTACTAGATGTAGTAACATTGCCTCCCGGAAAAGTATCTCCTGAAACTTCGGTTAAGAATACCTCAACACAGATTTTAAAGATACCTGCTGGTGTTACAACTAAAGTAAGACTTGCACTCAGAAATACGGGCGATGTTGCGGTGGTGCCTGCTCCAATAACATTTATCAGCCCAGGACTCCAATCGACACTTGGTATAAATGGTGTCAATCCTTCTGCGATAACTAGTCCAAATGTTCCTCAGACACTCTTCTCTACAATCATTCAGGTAGGAGTAGTGGGTCCATCGACTATTCCTCCAGGTCCATATTACAAAAATCCACTACCAGCACATACGAGTTATGAGTTCGATGTCAATGTATTTCCAACTCATTATATGGCAGGAACGGTAGCGGTACTGAATCTTCTGGTGATGTGGAATAACATAGTAGGTAAAATGAGAAGTCAAATGAATCAGGTGTATTTTGAGGTAACACCCTAAAGCCTGTGTCTATGGATGGTGCATAGCGTCACAGCGCCAGGTATCATTTTGATGGCAGATTCCTTTGCAGGACTCATTTGGCGTGTGGATCTGCACGTCGCTGACGGGAAACCGAAACCCAGTGTGGGGCTCGAGCATGAGAGCATGGGCTACATTGCCGGTCAGAGGATACAGCAATATTTCATACCGGGTATCAACGGCATTCAGAACAAACTACCAAAAAAGATAAAATATAAAAACAGTACATTTCAAAAATATTCCTTCAATTCACAACTATCGTTTGTTGATTGGATAATAATAGTAGTGGCTCATGGCCACGGAGCAAAATTATATTGTTGCCAAAGTTCCTTGATTTTGCCATTTGATATGCGAAAGAGATCAAAGCCTGTTGCAACATAGGTTTTTCCCGTAGGAGGATTACCGAACAATGGGCCTGTATTTGTTCCACTGTTTGTCCATCTAATCAGCACCTTATCTCCTTTTGAAAGAATATCATGGTGTACGAGTTTTCGATCCGGTACGGCTGTTATTACCGCAGATGCATATTTCTTTGTTCCTTCAGGGCCTTTACTTAGGTCTTCGGGAAGAACTGGATTACGTATGACAAAATCAGGTGACAGAATCTCGTCCGCTACTTCCAGCTTACCTTTCTGAAATATATCATCATGGTAACGAATAGCCAGAGCCTCATTGCTTTTTTCTCGCTCTGATGTATGCGACTCTTTATCCATAATTGGAAACGTGGTAGCTTGTATATAAACGGCACCTTGAGAAAAATGTACACCAAGTGCTGCTTCTGATGTAAGACAGCTCCTGACAAAGAACTCGTTCTCAATGTCGATGTTAGGGAAGATGTGGTTGCGCCTGGTTTTGTTGTTATGACAATAGCAACACCATTCCCATGCCGTTGGAACATTGATAACACCATTCCCACCAGAGTTAAGCTTTGTGAAGATACTGTGGGACATTGTAAGGCCTACTAATAATGCCTTTATACTAGCGGTGAAATAATAGCCTGTAATGTTCTCCACAGGTGAGAATCAAAAAATATCTATTATTCTAGTGTTATCAATAACAACACTTGCAGCAGTATTAGTAACAGGTACGGTAGTAAACATCGTATCAGCCGCAAACAGCGTTAACGTACAGCCAAAGACAAATCAACGTCCTGTAACAAGTACAGGAAGGCCACACATAGTATCATCAACGGCACACGGCAGTGTTAGCATACAGCCAAATCAACATCATGTAATAAAAACTCTCCTGGCACCACACACAAAGGGCCTTGGCCAATGTTGGAATGTACTCGAAAAACCACCGCCACCCTACGGCATATACATTGCGTATACTGTAACTTGCCCCGCAGAAATCCCAGGAATACATCTTTTTACCAAGGACACCACCATTAATTTCTGGGGTAAGCTACTTGGTTGGAAGGGTTCGGTGGCTGGTGATGTATCAGGCGCATCCAAGTATTATGAGGTTGACAATGCTCACATAGAAATTAAAGTAGTTGTGGGTAAGGATAAGCATCTCGTGTGCTGCCAACCTAGTGTGCTTGCAACAACAGGACTTGATGGAACTTTTAGTGGCACATTCACGCTTTGTGATGACCCAAAATATTCCGATCACGGTGCTATTTTAACAGCTTATTTGGTTGGACCATCAGGCTCGGATACGGTAACGATTGATTCTAAGCAATACCCGGGACCATACCTTTTGCCTGTAGAAAGTTCTCTGCCATTTGGGGTAAACGTGTGTCCGTCAATGATCCATTTCACAGATATGCACATCACGTCAAATCCAAATTATGATTTCACGTTCAGCGGTAAACTAATGCGTGAGGGGGTCCGGTTGGTGGAACCTCTCTCGGCATTACAGCAAACTATCTAGACAATAAGCCTGGGCATGTGCATGGCTTTCATTGTTTGCCAGATAAGAATCCTACATGCACCACCGTACCCGAGGGTCAACCATCAATGGTACCTGTAGGTACCGGTATTTTGACTCCGAAAACAACTAATGCAGATGGAACTTTTAGTGGCTCATTTACTGCATGTGACCTCTCAACAGGTGGTACGTCCGATGCTCAATTAAGTGCAGGTGTTAATGGGTATGGCGGCCTACCGACTGGAGTCTGGGCATTTACTACAATACCGTGTAGTGAGCACCTAGGTGCACATAGAGTAGTACCAACAACCAACAGTCATACATGACTGTTATCGCTGGGCTTTGCTTAGCTCTTCTCCCCTGTGGAGGGATTTAGAATTAGCGGGGCGGTATGCGGTGATTTAAAATCAAACATATTACTAAGCGGATTAGCAAGGACATCAAGTGAACCGCCGCCTATTCTCCCCAAATTCCAATTATCTTCAATAAACTTAAGTACGGAAGTAAAGTCTGTTGCTGTGTGATCTACAAAATTTACTTTTGCATATGGAGAGATAACCAATAGAGGAATTCTGGGTCCGTATCCACATTTGTCTTTCTGGGGATATCCTGGTGGATTAGAATATCCCGCAGGAGGATTAAGATTACATAGCTTATTTCCATAAAGCCGATCATACGTAGGATCATCAGATGGACTAACTATTGGCGGCATCATATGATCATACCAACCACCCGAATCATCCCATGTAAGTATGATTGCAGTATTACTCCACCGCGGTAATTTTTGTATAGCATTGATAGTATTAACAAGAAAGGTTTGTTCTGCTAGTGGATCAGAAGATTTAGGATGGCCTTGTTCGTATGTAGCAGCTTTGATGTAACTAACTGCAGGCAGGTTGTCAGCTTTTGCAGCTGCCCAAAATTCGCTTAGATCATATTGATGGTTAGTTTTATCCGTTCCACCAATAATTGCAGTAGGAGTTAGATGATGTAGGTTAGAAGTAGTATAATAATATTGAAATGGTTCTACGTCAGGATAATAATCAAACACATGTGGTGAGCCTGCACTATCTCTATGATATGAGCGATAATCACAAGGGACTTTTCCTACAGGTAATGGTGGTGCTGGTGGCGATAATTTGAATCCATCAGAGAACCATCCCCAGGTTATACTTTTTTTATTCAAAAGATCTCCTATATTCTGACCTACCATTTTTACTGTGTTGAGGGTAGGCGTAGGGTAAGTTTGCTTAGAACAATCATCATATCTTGGATCTATGTCGCCCAGAAGGGTGCCAGAGTTTACACCGATAAAGTTTTTCCCTGGAACAGAACAAGTAGGTATATGGTGCAGGCATTCTGCGCCATGCGTATTACCCGATATAAGGTTAATGTGTCCTGGTGTCGATAGTCCAAACATAGAACCATGAAAATTATCACTCATTGCAAAGTATTGAGCATAGTTCCATAATGCAGTTACGGTATTCCCATCAAAGTAATCCATAACTTGATTATCTGTAGGTGTCTTTTGACAGCCAGGCGCCCTTCCGTCGTTCTGTACAAAAAGGTTCAATTTTCCCCCATTATATGATTTTTGTTCGTCAGTATAATCATGTAGCGGGTTACAAGTTACTGGACTAGTGCGATCTATTCTGTGTGGTTGGTTCTGGTTAGGATTGTTAGTCGAGAGGAGATTCTTTGGCAAGATCAAATTCATAACGTTTGGTGTACCTGCTGCTGCATAAAATGCAGGCTCACCATTTGGGTTTGTAGCATTGGGATAAGTACCAAAGTAGTGATCAAAGGAATTATTTTCTTGAAATATAACTATAATATGTTTGATTGGAGTTGTTGTAGTTGTTGTAACATTAGCAGTAGCATTAGCATTAGCAGTGGTATTTATAAAGTGTCTGAAATGACTAGGAGTAATAGTTACGAAGTGTTTGAAATGGCCAGGAGTAGTAGCGCTAGCAATAACATTCTTATTTATAAGGTGTCTGAAATGACTAGGAGTAATAGTTACGAAGTGTTTGAAATGGCCAGCAGCAGAAGCTGCGGCGGCTAATGCTACGTGTGGACTTCCTATTGTTGTAAGAACAATAGCTGCAAGTGCTCCTAATACCACTATGCTTGTACTTTGTTTGTATTCCATCTATCCGGCTTTTTAGCTTCTAACATTATATATCTTGTACCTCAATTCATTCCTCTCCAAGCAAATTGAGTAACTGAAAGAAAGTCTACAGGTTTGCATTAGTTTGCTAGAAGGTAAATATATCATAGGTGAAAAGAGGCCTGCTGTGCTAAAAAGTATCCTCGTGTAGCTTTATGGTACTATTGGTTCATTTTGAAATAGGCTTGCCAATGTAGACGATCGGTTGTTGCGAGACATACTGATAAAGAGCAAAGATATTGTGCAAGGATTAGGATATGGATTGCCATTCGAGGAAGTTTTTTGAATTTGATGGTGGTATTTTGTCTCATTGCCAGGAATTTAACCAGAATATCGAATATATAGCCGAGTACCTGAGGTGCCATTTCCTCGAATTTTGCCCATATATCTCGATCTAGCTTCTTGACGCTATCATCAACTCTTTCAAATTTTATTATCAGACCTCTATCCAACAAGTCTGGTTTTGTCGCTGCTAGATTGACGCCATTAAAGCCTACGCAGCGTTTGTAATTGTAGATTTTATCGTCGTCATTGGAATATAATAGTCTCTTCGAT
>JASHSN010000393.1 GCA_030038695.1 Nitrososphaeraceae archaeon | reverse complement strand
TTGAATGGGAAGGACCATACATTGCTCAACAGATTGCTGTAAATCGCTATATTGCCGACCTCGACCAGGTACAGGTAGTAACCTACAATCCGGCTTTATCTCCATCCTCGCCCTACGTCTATTCCACGCCCTCCTCCTCTTCAATACATCCAGCAAGCATTTCCGCAATAGTCGCAGGAAATAATGGTCTCCTGAATAATATCCGGCTATGGGATCAGGAGGCAGCCGAACTCAAACTCAAGCCGGAATTAGGACAAAAAAATGACATTAATTTCGCAGATACGAATATCATGCAGTTCAATAATACTATGTACTGGGTGGCTCCCACTGCTCCGAATTTGCCACAAGACGTCACTCCCGGTGATACTTGGTATAATGAACACTTTGTATACACCCACTCGGGGAAAGGAGTCCTAATGATGGGAGCCAGCACAGGTAATGTGATAGATTCAAGCAAATTCTTTAAACAAAAAAATATCTATTATGGCGATAGTGGTCCGACAGGGATCTTCAACCAAGCCTGGTCTGCTTTTCCAGCAGCTAGAACAACAAGCGACGAAATCGAAGGCACTTTTTATACGGGCGCTGGCGGAGTGACTCTAGCTCCGCCATTAAGCTGGGTATTTGAGCCTAAATTTATGCTATCATACACAAATAGTGCTATGCATGTTATGCGGTACAAAGACATATTTGACAGAATGGCGGTCATGTTCCCATATTTTGTCTATGATTTTAGCGAAGGAACTTCCCAAACTGATCTAAACATAAGAAACGTAGGAGTTGTTCCTGTTACTGATGGTAGGAACACGTATTGGTTGATACCTCTTATCATTTTTCTGGATACCAGCCATGTTCCTTGGAGCTCCGAGGGTATGTTGAGGTTGGTTGGATTTGCATTAATAGATGCGTATAATGGGAATGTCAAGGTAATAAAAAGCGCTACTAGTGATAACGATGCTTTTTCGCAAATTTTCTTTGAACAGTATGCCAAATACGGTATTGTACTGAATCAAACTCCAGGATGGCTAAGTAAGCAACTTGTTTATCCAGAAGAGATGTTTTTATGGAAAGTTAACAGATTTAATCAATACCATGTCACTGATCCCAAGACATTCATCGAAGCGCAGCAGTTCTATAAAGTTCCTGACCAAAGTTCGGTAAGTTATTATATTAATAAACCCCCTGGCTTTGATAAACCACAATTCGTGGGATTACAATCTCTGGAGCTAAGTAATTCTCCTTCCAATACCCTGGTAGGATACATGATAGTTCAAAATCAGCAGGAAAATTTCGGTAAGATGATTTTTTATTCAGTTCCTGCGGACTCGGTTACAAAGCTCCTAGATGCGGGAGCAGCAAGAGATGCTTTGGAGAAGGATCCTGTGTATGCAAAAGAAAAGTTACTGTTGCATAACCCGAGGGTGGGTGACGACTTACTTTATCGAATAGGAGACCAAGAGGTTTACTTTATTCCGGTGTATACATCGAACACCGTAGATGGAGTAGCGACTCAGTTAGGGATGATTGCTGTGGTAGGTGCATCTATAACGGAGAACTCATCGCCAGTCATCGGTTTGGGTAATACATCACAAGAGGCTTTTGAAGATTATCTGTTAAGGGCAACAGGACTCATTCCTGTAAATCAAACATCCGGTGGACCAATAGCTTCCGCGAATGTGACAACAAATAGCACAACAAATGCCACTTCTCCTCAAGAATCATCTAAGGTCGCAGCCACAACCAAAGAACAGGAACAATCCAATGAAACGTCAATTCTCACCGAGACGCAAAGGATACACGGCCTAGAAAGTATAGTTGCCGATTCAGGGCTGAGTGTTCTACGACCAACTGCTATTTTCGTACCTCTTAGCTTTAAGGAGGCTGATGTCGTCTACATTGGGCATTCCCAGCTTGACAATGTTAAAGCAGTCATCACTCACTTTCTGAAACAATTTTCTTCGCCCGGTCTGAAAGGTTCTGCCTCGAGCCCTACTGTCAGTAGTATCACTATAGGTCCTCGTATTTTTGAATGGCTGAGCGACAATAACAAAGTAGTAAACTTTGGACTACTTAAGGTTGTTAATGGAATATTGGAAAATCATTATATTTCCATCCATCTCGGATAGCGTAGATGTTATCCGAATACTGCTTTGTTGATAAGAATGACATTTAACAAAAAAAAGGCGCAAACAATTCTTGTTGTAGATAATGTGTCTCCCTTTACAAGGGATATTGTTACATGTCTTAGTAAATTGGGAGCTAATTATGTCGTGATAAAAAGTAACTGTTTGGACTTAACTGATAATGAAAGGGGGAACAATTTTTCCTATGACAGAGTAATTCTATCTGGGAGGCGCAAGAACGCCAGGGAAATTAACTTCGTAAATTCTCGCATCATAAAACAGTGTTTTAAACGTAATATACCCTTACTTGGGATATGCTATGGCGCAGAGATTCTTGCGCTAACATTCGGCGGATCTATCCGCAAAATGACTAGATCTGTTCAGGATACTATTCCAATAACAGTGTTGAAATCAAATTCCCTACTTTCTGCAATCAGAGCAGACAAGACCCTCTTCGTCTATGAGAGCCATCGCTATTGTGTTGCAAAATTGCCTGAAGGCTTCGAGTCTCTAGCATCTTCTTTAGAATGTGAACACGAGGTCTTTTCGCACAAAGAAAAGAAAATGTTCGGAACACAATTCCACCCGGAAAAAAGCGGGGATGATGGCTTGTATATATTGTCGAGGTTTTTGAACATATAACAGTATTTCTATTCTGTTTGTCATAACGGTACTAAATATTAATAGTAAAGACGTGTTAATGGTGCTACGTACTTATTCCTGAAGTTGAGGTTATTCCATGCATAAATGGAAAACCAATGAAACTCTTCTATCGCAACTTGCATGGCTTGCTATCTTGTTCGCACAAAAACAACCAAGCATGATAACGATACCTTCTTTAGCAGATTGGGCTACATACTAAACTGTAGGACAGCCTAATACTTTCCGTACCGAATTAAGAAATTTACGTGTCTTTTTCCGAGAGAACATCAACAGTTATTAGGTTGTTCTTATGTGGTTCAAATAGTACATTCGACGAGTAAACTACAATTGTTATAAAGTACAAACAATATTGTTCTTAGGTAGTTCTCATCAAACTACTGCCATAGTCATCTGCACCAATCTGACTATAGTGTAGGGTGTTTGGCATGTCTGGGCTCGCTCTATCATTCTGCAATGCGACATATCCAGCTCAAAATCCCCGACTAAACTCTGGCCACAATATGTCAATAATAGAATTGGACCATTGTCGCGCGCGCGTAATAAGGGAAGCACATTCCAGCCGGTACACTGAGTTCGAGGAAACACATTCCCTACAACTTCGTAGTACTTGAACCAGAGAGTTTCTTGTGGTTTAAGTCTGCATACCGCCATTACTACCTAAAGTTTGATAATAACAGCCATCTGCTTTTTGGAAAGTTGGTGGGTCCTCGTGTGCGTCCGATAGACAATTGTAGAATTTGTTAATTGCTTTGTCTAGGTTGGGATTACCAGTATCTACTTGTTCTTGGATTACTGACCCTACCCCACCGTAGCTCATTCCTCCAAATCCATTTCCTCCATGCCCTCCATATCCCATTCCTCCGTAACCCATTCCTCCATGCCCTCCAAATCCCCAATCATCTTTTGCAATAACAGAATTAACAGAAACACTTGTAGTCAGAATGGACAAGCCAATAGTAACAGCAATGAATATTGGTATCTTGGTATTCATTCTAAATACTATTCCCTGTTATGATATATCAAGAGTGTCAAACAGCAGTTGGTAGAAATATAGTAGAAATCGTCGGTGTACTCAAACTATGATATTTTCATTAGAAACATTATGGTCAAATTCCTTCTTGTTGACATGAGAAATTTTAGTATTTTCTCCGACACTCAAACCAACATCCTTATAATGTTCCTGGTATAGCAATTTCAATAGGTACCGCACTCCGTATGCATTTATTTAAGAAATATGGTCTGTCCATAGGGCAAAGTTACAAATCCAATGACATGGCTTTGTGCAAAGAGTCAATCTCCAGGCCTTGAGTGGATACTTAGCCATATCTAGGAAGCAGAGTTTGCCGTCATCTAGATAGAAGTGAGAATCCTGTATGTCCAAGTCCATGTTTCCAAATCCATGTTTTACAACTCACATTATGCACAATGAAGGTGTCCTCCATGTGTCCATACGCATGGTAAGTTATTGAGGTTGAAGCCGTGGTAGTATATGGACGCTAATCCGCTCTGGGTTTCGGGTAGGTAATCTTCGGCACAATGAACGTGTCCTCCATGTATCAATACACAGGGTAAGTTATTGAGGTTGAAGCCAAGCGCTAATCCGATCTGGGTTTCAGGTAAGTAAGCTTCCGTATACAGTAATACTAGTATTGCAATAGTGATACCAATGAAAGAAATGGATGTCTTTGAACCCATTTAACCATTAAACGAAATAATAGATATAGGCATTTTAAACTAATAATCTAGATAATGGAACAGAGTACTAGTTATTTCTAAGTGTAGTAGCATTATAGTGTATCAACGATTTAACTAAAGAAAATCCCTAGACTAAATCGTAAAGTTCTCTTTCATATCTCTTACCAATAGGCAAAACTACGATGATTGACTACAATGATGATAGATTTCTAGAAAAGACAAGTCATTTAATGAAATCCCACCCATAGTAAATACCCACTAACAGACCAGGGACAGGAACTTGTCGAGTCTGTCATAGGATTACTACAATGGATGAGAAAGTGGTCGATTAAGACCACTTGAACTTTAACTTGCAAATCTCAAACAGACGAATAGCGAAATGGTATAAGTTTATGTCGGAGTTAGCAAGACCTGACCTTAAGTTCCATCAACATCAACAGAATCCCCAATAATTTCGAAGCTGGAAAACAAAGACCGTCCGCTATGTTAATACTACTAATCTTTAGTTAATGAGTATATTCCTTCTTGTTCAGACCCAACATTTCAATTTATGCATTTTGGATCTTTAGCTTTGTATCACAATTCTGCGTAGTCCTTCCACACCTTTTATTTAAATATACCCGAAATCCCATATGGTGCTGGAATAGGATGACCGTGTCCTTACCCCGGGTACTTTTTTTAATTTATTATTAAGAACCTTGCTGTCGTCTTTTCTCTCTTTTAGTTGTCCCATCGTCTTTGATTGGCGGTGGTGCTGCAGGAATGATTTTTATTTGATTAAAAGGCATACCTTCCTACGTGACACCTCAGCCAGAAAAGCATATGATAACACTTCCACTGGTTAGTAAGACAGAAGAAAACATCTGCCTTCCGTTAGTCATCAATGTAGTTTTGAGATATTGGGGTGAGGAAATCGAGTTAGATAAGGCTTTGAAACTCGGCCAGAAATATCCCGGGATGAAAGGCCCTATAATGATGGAGGGAATAGAGCTTGCTGAAAAACTTGGGTTCATGACATACATTTACAAAGGATCAATAAACGATCTAAAAAAAAGAATAGATCAAGGTATTCCCTCAATCATTATCCTCCCTGGGATTCACGAAACAGTACAGCATGCATCCATTGTATCAGGCTACGATTCTGAAGAACGCAGAATCATAACTTATGTACCAGAACCCGATACTATAGGAGCTATTCCTGAATTTCAGTTTGAGCTGGATTGGGAACAAGACGATATGATTACAGTAGTGTTGATCCCAAAGGATATGAAAGATATTTTCAGAAATGACATCTTGAGGTTTCGTGATTCAAACAGAATCTGTTTTGAAGCAGAAAAACTTCATCAGCAGGGAAACATTAATGATGCCATGGAAAAGCTGCGAGTAGCTATCGAATTGGACAATGACAACCCTCAACCGTGGTGCTTGTTGGGAGGGATATATAATGAGATTAATTCAGAGGATGCCATTTCTTGCTACCAGAAGACAATCACACTAAACCCCAAATATTATCTTGCTTATCGTGGCCTAGGGAACTATTATTTAAAAAACAAAGATTATCTCAAAGCTGAAGATTATTATACGAAGGCAATCGCTGTTAATCCACATAGATTTGGACCAATATATAAGAATCGTGCATTTACCCGGTTACAACTTGAAAATACCTCTGGTGCCAAAGACGACCTCCTAACATACCTGGAACAAACACCCTACGCAGCAGATAAAAAGAATATTGAAGATGCTATAGGTCAGCTCTAATTCTTGAATATTATCTAAGTGAAGAGTCGAAGTCGGGGAGCGAAAGAAGGGGGGACAGACGTACGAGGTGAGCATTCAAGGCAGAACAGTATTGTTAGTGTTTCCTGGACGTTTTTCTCTGGCTAGAATTGATAAACTGATTGCCAATATTAAGAAGCAGTTTCAGTCAAAGAAAATCGAACTAAAGAATACTGTCATTGAAACCGATTGGCTTGTTTTTGACATGGATGACGTAGTAAGGGGTGCTGGGGTTACAAGTGGGATGTTTGGGATTGACAAAGTTGCTATCGCAAAAAAGGTGTCTAGTATCCAGTTTCAAGATATCGAAGCAGAGGTTGTTAAGATCGGAAAATTGAAAGTTTTACCCAACGAGAAATTCTATGTTAAAGTTCATATAAGCAGTAATGCAAAAATCAATTATAAATCTAGAGATCTAGAATTTGCCTCTACAGGCGATCTCACGTCAGCGTTGCAATCATCATCATTCTCATCTTCTCGTAGACCTTATACTTTTTCTCCAGTTTCTTCAATTTCCTCCTCACGTTATTACTCATCATCTGCACGTCCGGCGAAAAATGAATTAGAAGCTGACCGACTTATTGAGATTTTCGTAGGCAAGAAATCGGCTTACGTTACTATTGAAACAGATATAGGACCAGGCGGTCTTCCATTTGCATGTCAAGGGGAAAAAGTATTGTGCAGTATACACGATACCTTGTCCGCCATTTCTTGTATGATAACACTAAAGTGTGGCTTTTTTCCTGAGATAGTCGTTGTTTATACTGACGACTGCAACCTTAGAAAAAATTTGAAGATTTTAGGTATGATAGTTAATAAGATGAGCATCAAGAATTATTCGATTCGACTAGTAGAATTAGACTACGGGGATGATTTTGGCAAAATTCTCAATCCCAAAAAAAATGGACGACGAATACATAAGACGATGATACGGCAGCTAGAAAGCAGTCATAAAGCAGTTCTGCAAGAGATCGTTACAACTCAAATTCTGACCTTGATGAAGGGAAAAGGAGTCGTCGTTCCCTTGAGCGTTGTGACCCATCCTCTTTGGTTGATACAATCAACTTTCAAAGAAATCCTGACCTCGAAGAAGATTCCTTGGATGCCGTTGTTGCTACCGAGTCAGGGTATCAATGATATTGCCGAGGAACTGGGGATTGAAAAAACAAATATGCTTACGTTATTTTCAGACAAAAGTTCCATGATGAATAGGATGATAAGGTTCACTAGACAAGACTATTCGAAATACAGGACGACAATAAACAAAATGACAGAATCCGCTAAAAAGAATATGAAAACTATTTCATTTGAGATAGGACCAAATTATCTTCACGACATTCTCGATTCCGTTTAATTTTTCTGTGAGTTTCTTAAGGTGATTTGCCTTCTGCTGATACTGTGAATCGTTGATGACTTCATTTATTGCATTCGCAATTTGACTCGCGTTAAGTCGTTTTGCGTTTAACATGATACCCGTGCCAATTTTTGCTATTTTCTGTGAGTTACCTAATTGTTCACCATGATTTTCTATCGGAATAGTGAGGATGGGTTTCCCAAATTGAATTGCCTGCGATAGAGCGGCATGTCCGCCTCGCAGTACCAAGGCATTACTCATCGCAAAAATCTCGTCTCTAACTGGGCACCATTCATAGTACCATCCTGAGCCGCATAGTTTTTTCGGATTGGCATCTCCTTTCGGGTTGCCTTCGGAAATAACGTACTGAATATCAGATTGAAGGACTTTGCATGCATCTATTGCTGCTCTGATCAGCGGCATTCGAGTATTGCTAGGACCACTCACGTGGACAAAAATAATTGGTTTGTTTCTTCGCAAACCGAGAAATTGAGCAACCTTGTTAATCTGTTCTTCGCTGATATGGATTTTTGGTGTAGTAAGGCCTACATATTCTAATTTTCCAGCAACCGTGTTGGTGTCCCATATGTTGTGCTCTGCTAGCGTATAGGGTGGAGGCAAGTCAGGAACGAGAATTTTGTCTGCCAGTGACCACATAATACCTAGAAATTCACCGTTTAATTTCTCATAAGTCCTTGCGATCTTTAGCTCTCTTAGCCTAGGTGAGAGTAATAATTTTATCTGATTCAAAATAACTAAAGACGGTATTCCTAATAATCTAGCTGATAAGAGCGAGGACAGCCTAGTATCAGAAACAATGATTTGAGGCTCGTAATCTAACATATTGCGGGCTTCGATATTTACCTGCCTAGCCAAATTTATGAACACATACGGAATTTTTGCTATGCTGTCTTGTATGGAAAAACTTCCATCGGAGCTCCACGCCAATTCAACTGGCGGAACTGAAATACAATCGTAGCCATGCATCGAGATGTAACCTACGGCCTCTCCAGAAGAGGAAAATCTGAAATCGACGCCTAAATTCTGAAGCTGCTGTGCTATCATTATCAATCTGCTTGCATGACCTAGACCGACTCCGTATGGAGTAAAATATGCTTTTGGGAGCAAGTGCTCGTCGTTATGAGTTTGATTGTACATGTATTTGGTTTTTACCCTCCAAGGCCATAACTTCTTTTTTCCCTCCGACCGGTGGGAAAAACGGCCTAGTCATGCCTGACAGGATCTGACATGTATTCTCCCTAACTTTTATGAGTCCGGTACCTTAGAGTTCAATTCTTACGACGTTGCCGTTCGGATCGGACTCCTTATAAATATTCGCTTGAAACGAATGGATCTTTGAATCGGACATGAGCCATATGTCTGGTGGAGCGCCAGCCTTATAGCAAAGATTTGCAAGATAGTCTTCGACGTCCCAGTTACACTCAACTGGAACCTGCGGGAGTAGTAGTGCTGAGCATTGTCTCCATGCTAATATTAATCCGTCCCGGCCTATTTTTATGGCATTCAGATATTCCATCGGGTTTTGAACTTTGACCTCTTGGGGGAGGGTCAGAATACTCACTTCAAAAACTAACTCTGCAAGTTCCTTTTTGTCGACTGGAGGGAATCTGGGGTCTTGTGTTGCTGCTGCGATGGAAGCATCAATTATCGAAAGGTACAGGCTCTTCTCAGCGATCGGAAATCCAACGCAACCCCTCAAACGCTGTTGTTTGTGATTATTTATATAGTTCAGTGTAACAAAAACGCCATAGCTTTTGGCAGGCCGATTAAGCCCAATATTATCATAGTGTTTGTTGGTATTCCCATCATGGGTAGAATCGGAAGATGACAAGTCAAGATGTTCTTCTACTGCCATCCTGGCTAATTTGACTGCTTTCTCTCCCTCTTCCTCAAGAATCATAATCAGATAAGAAATAGGAGTTGGACTTAAAAAACATGAGGTAGTGTTTACATCTCACGTCAGCAACTGCGCGTAATACCTAACGATCTTGTTCTCATGCAACCACTTAGCTTGCCATATTCCTCTTCAATTTGACAACATAGGAAGCGAGGAGGTGCAAACCTGCTCATTTGCGTTATTTGTTCGGCGCCTATGTCGTTGTTGGCGGTCATACGGAAGACATTCCAGTATCCTAGTCATTTAAACCAACATACTAACTTCACCTTCGAAATTCACTTCTGAAGTAACCTAGACTTTCATCGTCAAATATACAAATTTCTATCGTTTGAATCGACGTCATGCCATACTCGAGAAATCTTATTGATTCTCGTATCAGCATTTTTGCGCATCTATCCTTTGGAAACCCGAAGATCCCTGAACTTATAGCTGGCATTGAGATGCTTCTGAATCCATGATATGCAGCAAGTTTCAGAAAACTTTGAACAGCCTTCCTTAATTTACTATCTTCATCCCCTTCACCCATCCTTGGACCAACGGTATGTATCACGGCACCATATGGTAATTTTCCTGAGGTCGTGTACCATATGGTAAATCAATACATAAGGATATACGATTCTACAATTAAAACGCTTGAAAACTTGAGAGATATAATAAAAGCATATAAAAGTAAGAGTCGACTGTTGATCTTAATTGATTTCAAAAGTTTTTATTTATGTGGCTATCATAGTCATCGCCATTGCAATAATGTATGTTGGAATTAGAATCGCATTTGGCACCTTTAATCCCTTCTTCATCGTTGCTAGTGGGAGTATGATACCCACTCTGAACATCAGTGATTTTGTAATTATAAATCACAATATACCTTTTAGCAATTTGAAGGTTGGAGATATCATAGTATTTAAGTCACCTGGCTCGTTAATTCCGAATGAGCAACACGAGACTATCGTTCATAGAATTGTTCACATTTCTACAGGAATTGAAGGTAGAGTTATTACAACGAAAGGGGATGCAAACGATGGTTCAATACCATATATCGATTATCCTCTTAAAGAACAGAATTACATTGGTAAGGTGGTATACGTAATTCCAAAATTGGGATTAGTTACTAAGACGCTTAGTCCTCCAACAAATTACTACATTATAATTGGGGTTATAATGATAACCGTAGTTTACTATTCTAGAATAGGAAGAAGAGAACAACAAAAGTGACGAGATAAAATCTATACCATGTAAATACTACTATAACTGTACATTTAACCTTTATGAATTTATCAAAAATACAGGAAAAAATTTGTAGTGCATTTGGGAGAAGATAATTATGGAAAAATTCTATATCATTGCTATTGGGTATGACTTACACACAACTATCAGCGATCCTTACTTCTGTTCCTAAAGGAAAGCTGATTGAATCAAAAAAGAAGAATGAACACCTAGCAAATTCTTGCAGGTACGATTGCAGTATTAGCAACGTTGTGGTTAATTTGATATCAGAGCTAGATTAAATATTGAGGGAAAATAGTACTTTTAACGACGCAGATATCTTTTATCGATTATAGGTAGCGTATAGAGTTAGCAATCCTATTTATTCTACGTTTGCACAATAATAATTTGAGTGTAGATTTGGCTTAAAGAATAGAGGAAATTAGAGATAGTTTGCTATTGTGTGGTTCATAATTCTCCTATCTCTGATCTTTTTCTTTTATTTGGGCCGTCTACACTCTTGAAATCCAATAATAGCACCTCGAATAGTCATTTATTTTGAGCCCTAATATGCAATATGTAGACAAGCCGTTATCTTCCTTTGTTTCTAAAAACAGCTTCGAAATTGAAAACCAAAAATAAATCGCAAATCATGATTTTGAACCTCTTATGGGATTTACTTAGTAAATACGAAAAAAAGACGCTTACGCATACGATGAGTTATATTAACGAGTCATCTGCTAGGCCCAGTTCTATCTCTTCTTTCATTCAGTACTGAAAAATGCTGTAATTTATAAAATAACAGTAGAAGATAACAGTAATCAACTAAATAGCACTGTCAAGAGTCAGAAGTAGAAATAAAGGATGGCAATTTGACCATATCAGTATTCAGACCGAATTCGTTCACGTAGATTGTCTAATTGGATATGCTCCAAACACCTTTCATTTACGCTTAAAATTAAGTAGCTTAGAGAGTAGATAGCATAGTCAATCGGCTCGTGTGAGCATCTCCTGCAAATCCATTGTCTATCTTCTGTTGCAATACTAGACTATATAATATACTGGGATCGATTCTGCAGATTACTACTACTCTTCGCTACATTCATACTAGTGTTCCCATACATGAACTATCATTGCTATATAGCGGCTATATGCATTTGCAACAATATTTTATTTACAATAGCTTTATGCCTATCAGCATATGATGGCGATTCTATATCCAGCCACTCTGTATCCTCATCCAGGATGTACGAATAAAGCTCGCTACCAATAGTACTAATGGGCTCCAATACGTCATGAGATAAATCGAAGGTTCCTCCTCGGATCTTCTTTGATGTGCGGTGCAGATATTCAAAAATAATGTTGTTAAACAGATATATACCAGTTGCTTCTGGCTGCTCAAGTTTTACCACACCTTTTTCAATAAATTGTTTGATCAGAAACGTTTTCTTGCTGTCGTTAACATTTATATTATGAAGAGAATCCTCAGAATTATCCAAAATAACCCGACCTGTTTCTTCTACCTTTTGTTTTCGAACCACCATCAGTGCTGTAATTCCATTTGCCTGTTTATATGCACCATTATATTCCCGTATCAAATCATCTATGCTTATGGCACACAAGTTGTCAGCAAACCATACTAAAAAATGTTCATCTCCTCTCACTTCCTGTTCAATTTTTAGTAGAGCACCCCCCGTCCCCTGCTTTTTGTCTTCAATAAATGTTAAAGGTTTCCCTACGATGGCTTCTTTCCCTTCAAAATAATTAATTATCTGTTTACCCATATTATCAAATTCGCACAAAATGATTAAATCGCTAATTTGAGAAAACTTAGCCACATATCTCACGACATGATCTATTACTGGTGTCCCAGCAATTGGAATCATTGCCTTAGGAAAATAGTCAGTGTAAGGCTTTGCTCTAGTACCACGACCTCCTGCAAGAAGTACTGCCTTCAAACTATTGTAAAAAAAATACGGCGCAATATATTTTTACCATTTACCAGAACGGGAAAAGGAGGAGAACTTTACCTTCCTTCTTTTACTACACAGAAAGTAAGCTCTTGAAACCTCTTCACGAAAACTATTGAATATATATCCTTAGATTATCCCTTACTACCAAATGTGGGGGTAGACAGAAACAGAACCCATCACACAGAACAGACGTTCGTAGAAATGTTATATGAATATATTCTGGTATTACAAGTTGTATGAATCTATTTATAATGTCTTTGTCCTTAACCCTACAGGCGAAATAGTAAGAGCCTTTCCAAGAAAAGCAAAAAATTATGAAAAAGCTCGGAGTCATCACCTCGCCACCACCGTCGGGACGATCGCAAGCTATCCATAGCAACCAAGGCGCATATGTATTCATCAACAATCGTCACTACCGCGAATCTTATGCAGCTGTCAAGCCTAGCTGACAAAACCCATTTTTGTTCAAATTTCACAGAAATTGGCACTAGCTAGTGGTAAATTGTCAACAATGGTGAACCATCAGAAACGTCGAATCCATGCTATTCAACTGCAATCTTATAGGAATTCGCTCCACTTGGTGCAACACTGAAGGGGATTTTGACAAAGTGTCAACGTGGATATACTCAGGATTTAGCAAGTTAGTTAGCTTATGTTTACAGTGCAGCCAGGCATGCAGATTGTTTCGTATTTGTATAAGATTGTGTCTGTGAAACGGCGCAAGACCCTGCGTCAGCCATCAGTAATCGGTTATGAAGCTTTGTTGCATAAATTACTATCATATTTGTCGGGTTTAGTTGACCAAGCTACGTTTAGCTAACCTAAACTGACATTTCATGTGTTTAACTGGGCTTCCTACAATGAATCATTAGTTAGACGAGGTGAGATTATTCTAGATTTTGGTATTATAGA
>JASHSN010000392.1 GCA_030038695.1 Nitrososphaeraceae archaeon | reverse complement strand
CTGTCAGATACATAATTCTTTTTTCAATATTTCTTATCCCAATTTTAGTTATGTATCGAAGTGCAGCATTTAATGCCACTATGTTTTGAACGTGAGGCGTACCTAGTTCAAACCTTGCCGCGGTAGTTGAGATGTTTAGGTTCATGTTGTCACGGAAATTTTCCCTTTTTTTTTGACCCGATTGGCTAAAGAAAGACGGTTTAAATTTTTCCAGGTCCTTCAGATATTTTCTTCTTATATACATAGCACCCACTCCAAAGGATGATAGTGTCCACTTATGTCCATTCGATGCCATAAAATCGATTCCAAAATCATTAACACTGAGGTACAACGCTCCAAGTGATTGCGTAGGGTTTACCACAAAATAAATTCCCCTTTGTTTTGTTATCTTACCAAGCTCCTTTAGGTCTTGTCTAAAGCCAGTAGAATACTGCACGTGGCTGGTAACCAACGTTTTTATCTTATTATCCTGATCTATCGCTTTTACGACATCATCTATTAATATTTTATTGTCATCAGTTGCCTTTACAAATTTAATATTGTTTGTTTTGTTCAGCCAAGGTAAATTGGACGAGGGGAATTCTAATTCGTTAGATATCACAGTGCCTTTATCTGAAAGCATATGAGAAATTATATTCATTCCTTCACTAGTTGAATGAGTAAACGCGATCTCCTCACTGTCATCAGCTCCAATAAATTTCGCATACAGTTCCCTTGTTTGTTCCATTTTCATGATCCATTTATCCCATAAAGTCCCTCCGTGATTTAGGAACTCTTCGTATACATGCAACACTTCGTTATAAACAGGTTTGGGGATAGGAGTAATCGCAGCATTGTCTAAATACGTATACTTTTTTGTTGAGGGAAAATCGTCTCTGAATTTATTCCAATCTGGCACTACGCTCCGGTATAATATTGATTATTATTTATAATTTTAAAATGTCATCGAAGCTCTCATTATCATAAAAAGCATGTTATAGGTCGTCACCTGGATTCGATTTAGTTTTCATTTCCGTCCCATTATTCAAACATGAATCATCTAATATGTCAGAAGATGACCTTCTTATCAATAGCTCCGTCCAAAATTTTCTCACTATTTGTTACTATTAGTAGGAATACCATTTCATATAGTACGCTATTTATATACGACTTAACGGCCCCATACCAGAATAGAAACAAGTGCAAAACAAAAAAGGATCAACTGCAGGAGTCATACTGACAAAGACAAACAATTCTCTGTCTTTAAGGTTTAAATTTCATTTATTTTATTATCCAGATATGCCTCTAATTCAAATTTCAGCGTATCCCGGAAGAACAAAAGAACAAAAAGAAGCCTTTGCTAAGGCGATAACAAATGCAGCGGTAGATATTTTGAAAGCTAACCGACAGCATGTGATTATAACATATGATGAAAGACCCAGCGAAAATTGGTATATTTCAGGAGAACAGCTATAGAGAATGGAAACAACAAACATGTAATATAATGATGCTTTTATCGCTAACTCCTTAGAACCTTTTTCGGAAGGCCTCTTAATCATAGTCAAACCAATGCAGAAATAATCTTTTTCTGGATGTACGAGAGCTCTGAACATTAAAGATCACAACTATCAAGATCTTAGAATGTATGCGGAAAGTAGTTACTATGTCCAAGTTGTTACTCTAATTATGATCAATATTATAGAATTTATGGAATAACAAGGAAATATGGCAACAGTAACTGAAACTATTCCACAGGTCAAGCTAAATTTAGCTGGTTTAGTCATTAAATTAAATTCATTATATTCAGCAGTAGAAGCGACACCTTGCAAACCCACTGTTCAATTGAAACGACCTAGTGGAGACAAGTTTCGTGAATCTGTGATACAACCCTTTATCCTGGACTAGTGGGCCCATATGAGTGAATAAATAACTAAAAATGGCCGAGCTCCGCTGATTCTTTTACCTTCTCCATGAAGGTTTTCGCATCTTCTTTGCTAAAGTAAATCGTTGCCACAGTTTTTTCATTCTTTTCTAGCCGTATGAACCACTTTTCCCCTTCACCCCTATGTTCTCCTGGTGCATGGCCTGGTTTCATGAGTATATAATCGATACGATGATCTCCCGGGTCTCGTATTACGTTCTTGGGTCTAAATTCTACACCTTCTGCTAATTCCATTTCATATTATTATCAGTCTACAAATTTCAATCTTTTTCATGAATGTGCTACAACGTGCTACACGACTATGATGGATACGTATACTATTTGGATTTATTCTGGGAAGGAACTTACCTCGCCTCCTAGAGGATTTAAGCCTAGATATTATGAGGGAAAAGCGCTATTACCATTCTAAAGGTATGAAAGATGGATTGTAGGAAATACCTTATATTATAGCTTTTGATGCCTTATCAAAAAAAAGGAGTAACATTGATGAAGAAAATGATACTCAATTTCTATACATCCGTGAGTACATATACACCAAATCACTTTTCATAGATAAAGATGAAATGTACCACAAACTACGCGCGATTATAAAAATTGAAGCACATAATTATATTAGAGTAGAAGTGACACGAAATGTATGATTCATAGTTTGTAGTGCAGTAGATATGACATGACACTATACATATAACATCAAACAATATAATAGCTTGAAAGACCTCTACTACACAAGCTTAGCTAGTTCTCATGTGCAGCTAAGAATATCAGTAGTACTAAGAATCGCAGCAACTCATATAGCTGCAGATCATCTAAAACAGACCACGCACAGTTAGAACCTCACCGATCATTGTCCAAATTCTGAATCTTGGCAGCGGAAATAGCATTCTTCCTCCGTGGCCCAGATAGTCATGCTCTATGGCTAAAAATTCTTTTTCAAAATAGTATGGTAAAACCAACAGATTGTCGGGGCGTACTTGGCGCATATATGCCTCCGACTTGACGGGAATGTTGCCGCCAGCTGTAAATTTGTTCCATTTCTTTCTATTGCTGTCGGCTATTGCTGTTATTTTCGTCGAGTCCAAGCCGAGTAATTGTAGCAAGCTATTGCCTCGAGCTGAAGCGCCATACGCCCAAATGCTTTTATGTTGTTCGAGTTGTCTGTCAATGTACCTGCAAAGTCTGTCTCGCTCTATTTTGAAATTCTTCCACATATTATCAATTGTGGCTTCTGTCGCATTATATCTAAGGAATGGCTTTTGGTTGTCAACATGGCGGCAAATAACTCGAATAGATCCGCCATTTACAGAATTGTATGAGACGTTATCAGGATATAAACAGTTCCATCGTAGCAATGGTAATAGCGTGTTGATAGAGTAATAGCAAATATGCTCGTGGCAATTATGTACCACAGCATTAGAAGCTAGGAAGGTATGAGTCTCCGTTTCCAAATTATAGACAGGACCTTCATAATCAAATTGCGAAACTTTCAAGACTGGAACCAGAATATAGTCATCATATACTTCTATATGTTGGCCAGCCTTTGGTGTATGATAATCGTATTCAAAGATTCTGCCCAAGTTTTGTACAGTGTCTCGAACCTGCGAAGACACACTTGATGTTACTGACCTTTCACTTATCAAATGCTCCTCCGGTTCTGACATACTTATATCTATCATAATCCCTAGGGCTGCTGCTAGAAGCTGTGTCTGTTGTATTAATTTAGGAGAGGATGTACGTAAAATCATTTGATTCTGAGTATGCCACTCGTCATCTACGAACAATCCCCTCATGAACGCTGATCTTATGCTTTCCGAAGCATATAGGATAAAGTCTGGTATCTGTTTTTCTAAAGCATTCTTTCCGAACCACTTAGCGAAAGCAAGACCAATGGATGTACGTGCCGCTTCACTTGCTTTTGGCTTAGACAACGAGGCGCCAATTGATTTCATTATACGCGTTATTTTTTCTGCTATCTTTACTTCATCTTTATGAAGTGAATAATTCAGTATTATCTCGCCCGGTGCTAACATGTTGGTATGACCCGTGGCGACGTATATCCCCATCAGCCAAGCGATATCTTCATTCAATACCAGACTAACCAAACCATGTCGATATCCGTGGGAATTAACCTTATTGAATTCTGTCAAATCTATGGATTGCAGACTATGCTGTTTCTTCAATCGTGGAACGACCAAAAGGTCATGG
>JASHSN010000049.1 GCA_030038695.1 Nitrososphaeraceae archaeon | reverse complement strand
TCTTTTCTGGCATCGAGCCACAACAAGAGCATCTTTGTGTTGTATTACTTGGATCGACAATAATAACTTCCGCCTTACAAGCAGCCAGTTGCCTTATCCTGTACCAAGTAGAATCTAGTATCGATTGTGCTAGATTATGGTTTTTGACCATCTTATCTATTGAAAGTTTTTCGAATACAATCTTTCCAAACCTTTTAGCCAATCTAGTAGTGATCTTCTGACAGTAATCATCTCTTTGCAGTCTCACTTTCCTCCATGACTTTGCTAGCTCTATCCTCGCCTTTTCTCTGTTCTTCGAACCTTTCTTCTTGCGAGACAGGCTTCTCTGCAAACGTTTTACCCTCTCAATAGAAGCACCTAGGAATCTTGGTCTGTCAATAATCTCTCCATTACTCAACATCATCCAGTTTAGTAAACCAACATCTACACCTACAATGTCACTACTACTACTCTTTTGGATATCATTATTACAAGACAAGCAAGCAAACCATCTGTCAATATCTCTTACTATTGTACATGTTTTGATCTTTTCAGCAACAAAGGATCTATGCAATTTCAGCTTGATTAATCCATCAATAAACGCTAGTTTTAACTTGTTTTCCTTAATACAAAACGAACCATATTGAGGGTACGTTATCGAGTTGTATCTGACATGACGCTTGAAGTTTGGTTGCCCTATCTTTCTATCTCTATGATAGTTTTGAAATGCCCTTTCAAGTCTCCATACGACGTTTTGTAACACTTGACTGTGCACACGTTTCAGACTTGTGATAACTTTCCGCTTTTGCGTCAGATTTCTTTTCTGTTCGTAATATTTTAGACCCTTATCCTTTAGCCGTTCCTCTAGCGACTGGTTGTACAAGGCGCCATTTTTTTTCTTTTGAATCATCAAGTATCTTGCGCCTTTTCTCATCAAGATTTATACTATTGTAAAATCTCTCAAGCGTTTCTCCATCTTCGTTCGAATGCTTTGATATTTTCTTATGGTTTTCGTATCTCCATCTTATCAAATTATATTCTGTCCGTTGCTGTACATCCCAATCCTCTGTCATCTCTCATCGCATAACGAGCCCGGCTAATAACCCGGAACCCTATAAAATATTTAGATCTAAATATGCCGTCTAAGAACGTATACCTTGTACCATTTCTCCCTTAATGCAGGCGTACCTTGGCACTCGAGAATGTATATGTTTATGTTTGGTCTGGTTGCGTTTCTAGAAATAAAACATGTTGCTGATGTATTTGGTAGGCGGTTGCTGTTGGTATCAGCCGTAGGATTTGAACATATGTCAAATCGACTGTACATATGTTCACTGTGCCTGTATGTGAACTACCACCGGACAAGTCCAGTGGCCTCTGTTGTCCGTAAAAACTGGCAACACTTCTGGGCCGGTTCACAGGTTTCCTCCTCCGTGCGTTTGATTAGATGCGGTACGGCCCCTGCAATGGAGATATACCCCAAAGCCCGGTTGAGCTACTTCCAACCTTTGCGACGCTCTCTGGTTGCCTTCTTCCACTCAGGGCACTACTCCGCATTGAACAGCACTATGTCGGCCTGAGCATAGCTTGGCTTCATTCTGCCCTGGGGACGGTGGAAGTAGCTAAGAAATCTAGCTGGTCGCACGGCATTCATCCACCGGTCAAGATAGACCGGTGGTCTTCTGCAGATTTTTCTATAACTGGTATTGCGAAAGACAAACTCTTCCAAGTTGCGGCAATTCGCTGGGAGGTAGGTCCATTCCCTGGCTTGTATACAATGAATACCGACAATTTCAGCCCTATTCGACATGTTGAATTGGGCAGGTGAATTGTCAAAAAAAGCGTGGACCCCCCTACACCAACCAGTATTTACATCGACCAAGGGTCTCGATGGCCGGCTTTACCGTCAGCGGCATAGAATCAGAAACATCTTACCTAGAACGTATCTGGCCTTTATTTGCTGCAAAAGAACTAATGGATAGCACTTATGATTGGTTCAATGAGGTAACTAATAGTCCTAAGCAGGACAGGAGGATTTCTCTTCGTGTGTGGGCATTTGAACATGGTATTCATCAGTAAGGCATTCGAACGTTGACAACATACCGGTCTTCCAGAACCTAGCCATATGGTATAGTTCAAAACGAAATCAACACAAAGGCGGAACTGGTACACTTGACGATGCATTGAAAAGAATTTTAAAAATGGGATATGCATCATGGACAAGCGGGTATAATTCCCAGGACTCTTACAGACAGACTGTGGGATGAACCGATAGTTCTAACATTCACATCTAGCAGCGTTGTCATAATCCTCACAACTCATCAATCTTCTTGCCATACTCGTTTGGAAGTGGCATCATAATACACATACACACACAGGGGTGTCTCTATCTCGATTTTGTTGGTTTTTTGTTTGATTTAGCTTGTTTTTCTGAAATAGACACCCCATGGTATGTATGTGTAACCGCATCTAGCCTGCAGGTCGAGGAAATTCAGTTATACCGGTGAAAAGTTCACCGCCGAGTCAGGTAGAGGCTGCAAAGGCTAGGTAAGACAAGGAAGAGGAAGAGTGCCGGGAAGTTTACTTGTGAGCGAAAGCCGCCGCCTGCATCCAGGGATGGATGCAGCTAGCTCAAGAAGAGGAACCAAAGAGCAGATAGATCCCTGGATGCATGAGTTATGCGGTCAGCATCCCTGCTCACTAAATAGAGAGCGAGGGAGTCAGCAATTTTGTGGACGTTGAACTAGCTAACGCAGCTGCGGATATGCTGGTCGGTTCTTATTGAGGTGCTTGTGAAAGCAAAAGAGGACAGGAACTTGTATACACTGCCTGAAACTCTACTCATGTTGCTTTCTGAGAAGCTTGCTATGATTGATGGAAAAGGAAGATCTGGTTCTGATGCGGCATCATCATCATAATCAGCAGACACATACACCCGTCATAGGGTATGCTTTTTCTGATTGCGATTTTGTTTGTTCAATTGTGACCACCCGACCACCCATTATGGGTGTGTGTAGCCACATCATCATCTCGAGCTGATATACATACAATCTAGTGGGGTCATTAAGAGCTATATAACCGGCCAGAGCGCCACATGTGGCTACAAATGCTAGATGGAATCCTATTGACGGCGAAGGCGATGGCAAAGGTGGCGATTTCTAGATATATCTGCAATCATGCTCTGTGCGTCCCTGGACTTATATGCTCCACCATAGTAGCACATACGATACACACATACCCTAGGGGTATCCTTCTCGCGTATTTGACCTAATTCCCGACCAACAAAGAGTTTTTCAGGAAAAATACAACCCCCACCAGTATGTGTAGCTGCATAGACCGCTATTTTACACTTCATATACTCACTCCCCTCTAGTGTGGTCAGCTATTCATGGTCGAAATGCCCTTAGCATCCACGTAACCCGGTTGAGCTTCTTCAAACCCTGTTATTCGCCCTCTGCTCGACTAGCAGCGTATCACCCAGCATTGGTTCCTGTGCTATCCGCAAGCGTCACAGCTCGTTAATGAGTTAGGGCATTCCTATTATCTGTGAACTACCACCGGACAAGTCCAGTGGCCTCTGTTGTCCGTAAAAACTGGCAACAGTTCTGGGCCGGTTCACAGGTTTCCTCCTCCGTGCGTTTGATGAGATGCCGTACGGCCCCTGCAATGGAGATATACCCCAAAGCCCGATTGAGCTCCTTCCAACCTTTGCGACGCTCTCTG
>JASHSN010000391.1 GCA_030038695.1 Nitrososphaeraceae archaeon | reverse complement strand
TGACATGTTGATCTTAGACGTTGAGAATATGCCTTGCATGTTTCTACACATCAGTTTTTCTTGATATCCTTCGACAACGACCAACTAAGTGTTATTCTTATTGCTACAATAACAACTAGCGATATTAGATCTGATTCTGATGGGGCTAGTATAGTTCTTATAATATCACTACCTACTGCAAGGTCTAGTGCAAGGATCAGGCCATTTCCTACGTATTGCTTTATGTCTTCTTCTTCCCTACTTTGCTCTAGCGGAGATCTTCGTAATAACTTTATATACATAATAAATCCTCGTATAACCGATATTGCTATTACTACTCCTACCGCGACATCTATCCCAAACGCTAGAGATCCTAGGAAAGGCTTGAGTAGGTCTTCAGGGGTCAAGGGAATATGCACTATTATAGGATTATAACTAAATTATCGCTAATATAATAAACCTGCGGTAGGAAAATTACTACACTGATGTATATGTCTTCTATAATTGACTTATGCGGATAGTAGTATAACGGATCCTATGCTGCTATGTTGCACGAGATGCTAATAGCATCCCTACGCGGATACTTATAATTTCAACTTGTCTCACAATACTTATAATTTCGAGGAAACGACTAAAATGATACCTCCGATGATAGAAACAAATACTTCAAAGTTCAAAAACATCGACAATGAGGTCATTATAGATAAAATTTCTATAGCGGCTAAAGAGCTGAATTTCACTAACGATACTACGACTTTCATCAAGCATTTTATTAACGGTACCTGTGAAATAGATATCCGAGAATCATTTTATTAAGTAAAGCCCATATATTCATCATTGGCATAGGCTCTAATGAATACGAAAGTTGTTGCTATATCTACTACTGTGGTAATGAGTTTGTTCGTTGCTTCAGCAGCAGTCGTTGCTTCAGCAGCAATTGGACAGCAATCACAGCTGTCACACTTTACTGCGGTTCTATCTGGGAAATCTGCGATTCCGCCGAATCTTTCAACAGTGGCAACAGGTAAGGCAACCTTCACTCTCACGGATGGTGGCAAGAAAATGCTGTACACTGTAAATGCGACGAAGATAAACCACGTTGATAATGTAGTTCTTGTATTTTCTACCGGAGGACGTGCAAGTAACGTGGTTTTATTGCGGACTGGAACCCAACATGGAGCCACGGGTCCGATAAATGGGGTATTGGTCCAGGGCAACATAAGCTCATCTGATCTTGTAGGTCCACTTAAGGGAAAGCAGATTTCAGATTTGGTCAAGGATATGCTCGACGGAAATATTGATCTATGGGTCACTACCACGACTAATTTGATGATTGCAGGGAAGATAACTCCTGCAGGAGCAGCATAGATAACAGTCCTTCTTCTTTATGTAGTCCAGATACAAGGTGATAAGAACTATCATCTAATGATTTTTTCGCTGTGCTTTTAGCTTGGTGATCTAGCGACTGTATCTTATGCTTTGAATTATGCTTACATACAACATGAATCAACTTTTCGAAGGTAGTCTCGATACCTTTTCTGTAATTCCTCAAATTTATTTTTGATTTCTAAGAGTTTAGACATCATGTTTGTTTGCTGCTTATCATGATAATAATCTTCAAATGAATAGAAGAGTATTAGTCGAATTATAAAGATTATCCAAGTATATAGATACATCAGCGGTCGGATCGGAATCCGGTCCTGTTGGAGAAACAAATGTAGCGATGTTGATTAGTTCACCATATGATGATCCTCGGATCTAGCTACTAATACTGCGTAAATCAGCTAGTCAAACGTGATACAAAACAACATATTTCGTCATACCTCTAAAATCAGCAGCGTCATCACATGACGAATTGTTCCATCTTTACCAGAAGCATCAACACCTTGAAGTATAATAAAAAGTGATTTGCTATTATCTGCAAAGAGCTTGTATTGTAATTCAGACATACAACTAGTAAGACGAGCCAACTCATGGTCCACATTTTCTTTCTTCTTATCTCCATCATAGTCAGGACTCCAATCTCCTAACTTCAAATTTCTTTTTTTTGGCGTGACGAACAGTTTTTGTTGCAATTGCATTGTTAATTTTAATCATCAACTACTTAGATTTAAATTACAATCTACTTGATTAGTATACTACTGAGAGCCTGTACGTAGGAGTCTTATCCTGTTCGAAATAACTTGATTACTCCTAAACGCCTGGCAATCTCGAGTTTAAGGACTCAATAGGCCAACAGGATAAACTATCGAAAATCTTAATTAGGAAGTGTACTCCTCCTCTATATATCGAACTTATAACTGATAGAGTGTCTTTACGTTTTTTTTAATAAAGCATGAAGATAGATCGAAGCAAATATTTAAAAAGCAACATTGAAACATATTTGTTACATACAGGACAAATGATAATGTTCAGTGGTGCCATTGTATAGTAATGTCATCTATAGGCTAAGATTACTATATTAGTAAGGATGGATCTGCCTGGCATAACTCTGGTCTCTAATATCCTGCATCCTTTGACCTGTCTACCAAGATCGGTTATCTAAATTTGGAACATCATACAATATGATAGTTAATGTTGTAAACTGCTGAACTTTTCTTACCCATATGTTTAATATACTCTATGGGATTTAAATAAAGACATATGCCACTTGTCAAAAAGACATACCATTGCAAAGTGATACGCTTAACAAATACTAAACAAGTGGCATTACAGCAGGAGTACGATGATCTACAACACTATCCGCAAACTAGAGAAGACAGAGACTTGTACTCGGCTAACAGGCAACAGGCAGATAGATTCTATAAAGTGATCAAAAAGACAACCAAGTATCCACATATCAGAGGCTACTTCTGGTCAAGACGGCAATTAGGTATCCACCGTGATATATTACCTAGGTTATTTTCAAAATTTGCATCAAAATCGTTCCAAGGGACAGGCCTAGGATAGTTTATCTCTAAAAATATTGTTGAAGCACATGGAGGTAAGATATGGGCTGAGAACAACTCTGATGATCGCGGAGCAACATTTTCCTTTAGCCTCCCAACCAACCAAAAAAATTATGATGATAAACTACTCTTGCTTTAGTCTATTTGTTTTCTTTTTAGTCGGAATACTTATCCTGTTCTCTCGTTCAAAGTCTCTTGCTTGAGACGGTAAACGATTTCTTCTGGAAGATACCAAGTTACCCTCATTATATCTTGGGCTGCCATCATAACAATGCTCCAAAAAAGTTTTACTGATAATCTTTCTTTTGGCATCGCAATATAAAAACCTGCATTACCACAGTAACCTCATCAAAGATGTCGGAAAAATAAAAGAAAAGAAAGTTTTTGTAACAGTATTCTCGCAGTTTCACTCTTTTTTATTGTCCTGTGTATAGAGAAGTCCCTTTGAAAGTTATTGATTT
>JASHSN010000390.1 GCA_030038695.1 Nitrososphaeraceae archaeon | reverse complement strand
GTTATGAATGCATTTATCTTTCTGTTTGATCCTTTATGATATATCTTCTGTTGCTCTCCTTTCATCATGTATGTATTGGTTATGTATGGCTGAAGGTTTAGCCAAGTCTCGTCTTCAAATCCCAGGAGGATTCTTTTTTAAAAGTGCTGCAGATATCTTCTTGTAATTATCTACAATTTTCTTCTTTTTCTCATAATCTTCAGCATGTTCAAGTGCAAGTTTTGGTCTTCTAGATACTATACCAAGGTCATGAACGATTCTCCATGTCTGCATCGGACTGACATTTATTCCTAGAATTGTAGTAAGATATGTTGCCAAAAGCCTAATACTCCAGGTATTCTTTAGGTATCCAAAGGTTGTAGGAGACTTTGATATTATCTCTTTAATCATCTTCTTGTTCTTATCAGAAGATATCTTTGGTATTCTCCCAGCATTTTTTCTTTTGCTCCTTATACCATCAAGCCCATATTCTTTGTACTCTTTTATCCAATTGTATACATTTCTGTAATTAACATCCAGATTCCTGGCTATAGTTCTATATGGTGATCCTTCTAGCTTTTGTTTTATAGCAGATGCCCTTCTGTATTCTTCTTTATTCCTTGTTCCCTTCATAAAATCAAACAGTTCTGCTTTCTTGACCTTGGATAAGGCCAGACGTTCGGCTTTCACATACAGAATGATAAATTACTGAGCTAAAGCTGTTCTTGTCTAAAATTAATAACATTTAGATAATGATATGTTGATAAAAAATGCGATACTTAACTTAGAGACTTATAGAACTAGGTTGGTTTGCGATTTCCACCTCTTACTGTCATCCCTTACTTGGTGGAGGAAGGTTATAATGATCCTGCGCTAAAGATCACCTCATATTTCTTAATTTGTCTTGATTTCATACCGCTTAAATTGTAAGTATAATGCTATATCGTAGATAATTTTTATTAATCCCCCTAGGAGAAATGGAGCGGACAATAGCGATACAGATTGCAATATTGAACCGGCTATTGACGGGGATATAGCTTGACTGATATTTCTGGAGATGTTGGTTATTCCAGCAGCTGCAGTTCTTTCATCCTCTTTAACAGCTGCCACAATAAATGATTGTCTTGTAGGAACATCCATTTGTGATAAAGCCATTCTCGCGAGATAGAGAGCTACTGCTATCGGGAGAGTAGGAGAAAATGCAACAAGTATTAATAGAATATTAGATGGTATGTGGGTGAACACCATTGTATTGATCAATCCTATTTTATCTGCGATCTTAGCTGAAGCAAGAAATGAAAATGCAGTAAGGACTCCAGCAACCGAGAATATATAAGATAACAAAGTCAAATCCGCCCCAAATTTTGTAAAAAACCAAAGTGATACAATACTTTGTATTACAAAGCCACCACCAAACGAATCAATAGCAAAAAGACCCGATAATTTACCAACAATTTTTTTTGACGTAGGAGATAGCGTTTGTGCTAAAGGTTTTGATCTTGGTTTTTCAGTTTCATCATTTTCTAAATCTTGACTAGCTTCATTATCTTTTTCTGTTAATTCGGCTTTCTTGGATAATAAAAAATAAGTGGATAAAACAGCTACTCCTAAAATGCTGTAGAGGAGAAAAAGGGGTCTGATAGATGCAATTTCGCTTAGCCCTAGTTGGTCTTGAATAATTCCCGGTAAGCCCGAAACTAGAACGCCTGCCGACATTGCAAATGTTCCCACCATGTTGTAAAAGGCAAATAGTGTATTTCTTTTCTTCGTATCCTTTACTGTTTGAGGCAGCATGGCTTGTTCTATAGAAAGAAAGGCCCCTGTTTCAGTTCCAGTAACATTAATGGTACCTATTAAACAGGCAGCAATTAATGCAATGTAATTAGATGTCACGAAAAATACGATACCTGAAATAGCCATAAGTATCGCGTATATAACTAACATCTTCTTTCTACCTATTCTATCAGCATAAAAGCTTGCCACAAGAGTAAAAATTACACTATTTATTAATGTCGAGGTGAGTATTAGACCAATTAGAAATCCATCGAATCCTATTAATTTTAGATAGATCGAAAGGATAATGCTCAGAAACCCGTAAGCAAATGTTCTGAGTATTCGCGCGATTAATAACAGCTTTCCATCCTTTGAAATCCATCGAAATGAATACAGCAATGGTGTCACTCTCTTTCCTGCGTTGACTCCAAAGTACTTTTTGAAACCGTCCCTAAATTTAATAAATTGAATTGGTCCCCTGTTGGTGAAAATACTGATGCATTAAAACTTGCCCTATTGTACCTTGTTAGGACTACCAAAGTACTTTGTTTCAATACTGAAAAGTTTAGCATTAGTCCACATCCTCGGGAGGAGGATAGTCTATGAGGTATTTGAATGTTGTTTCTTGGATCGATATAGCGGATAGATCCTTCCCTAATCTCAATTTCTTAATTACTTTGTTAATAATATAGGTCGAATGATATATTTTTCACTAGTAGCGCAAGTCATCGACGACGTATCCAGTATTTTTGACTCTTCCATCCAAATCTCTCTATACAGCTCTTTCAAGATCGGTCCGGTTTCGATACAATATGATTTTGTATCAAAATTGCAAACGTATTCGTCGCTTCAAATGATATCTCTTGCTTATCTAAGACTTTACAATCTCGATTCAGAGAATTGCACTTGCCAACTTATACAGAAAAACAATTTATACAAGCGTGTCAGAAAGTATTGACTTATGGACATCTGCTAACATTGATGTACATTTGTATGATGTCCTGAATGATCAGAGCTAGTTCTGTTATCGTAATTCGAGCTCTAGCAGAGATGGCATGCCAAGATAGTGCAAAGGCTATTTGATACGGATATTATGTTTTATGAAACGGAAGGGTCGTATATTTGACTTGCTGTATTCCCATAATTGCCCTCATTCTGTCTATAAAATTTATTACCATATTCAAACAAAGATGTCTTTGATATGTAATTTTAATTCAGACCTACTACAATAACCTTCTAGTTCATCTTCTTCATCTTTATACAAAGCGTGGGGCGAGAAGTTCTGCCGTAGCTTGTGTCAAGATATTTGCTACAGAAGCGACATACGCGAATGTTTGTTAATACGTATCTAGGCTGGCTATATCATTCTGCGATGCGACATCACATTGCTGGCAAATTTAGTCAAATCCGGCTCAAAATGCCGGACTAGATTGTAACCACTCGTCAGTTATGTAGCTGGACCCATCGTGGCGCCGTAATCAGGGAAGCACATTCCGGCGGGTACACTAAGAGAAGCATTCCCTAGACTCAAATGGAAACTGCCCTGCCAATTCGTGCCACAGTATTCGCGTGTATCATATGGTACATTAACCAAATCCAATATTTGGGTGTGGTGTTTTGCATATGCTTCCTGCGTTAGGATTGTCGTTGTTGCCATTGCTAACATTGCAAAAGCGATGAATGACGTCAAAACAAGTTTACTGCTTATCATTATATGGTATGTATGCATCCAATCTTTTATATGCTGTTGTTGAACGTAGTACAACAAATATACCAAGCTACGTTAGCTCATAATTATTTGTATATTTGTTTGAAATCATATTAAAGATAATTCACGCAGAACATCACTGTTTGCGATTTTGTACCAAATGTAAAGACTAGCACATTTATTTGTGATCGTAATATGAATTGTCGATGTTTTTCCTGTTAGATTCCCATCTAGTCTTCTTATGTAGAATACGACTTACTTATCAGGTTCAATATGTGTTGCCCATGAAAATCCATATTTAACCACAAACGGGTCGCATCAGAGATGTATAATATAGTGAGAAAACAATATCTGCCATTGGTCATGCCTAGCAAATATACAAAAGTCTGATGTCATGCAAACGATAGTCACTTTCACAAGATTTGTCACGACTATTATTATACCATATTAACAATGAGATACGGTTTTCCATCAGCTTAGGATACCTGGTTTCAACCTAACCATCTGCTACTAGGCTTATTATACAATCTTAGAACCTCTCTCCATTCCATCTGTGATAAACTATGTATGAGAACTGCAACAAATTCGAGAAACTCGACTACTCATACCTATGACGATCTCATAAGTCTATATTTAATATGTCGAGTATCTAAATTAGCCAGTAGAAGTAGTGTATATTATGAGCAAGGAACCAGAAAGGGAAGAGAGTAGCGAAGAAGAACAAGAAGAACAAGAATAAAGCACAAAATCTTAGAGACAATTTCGCTACTTCTTTCTAATACTGATTATCTCTTCGTTAGCATCATAGTTTAAAATGAGGAGTAGTCTTCCCCACTCAACGATCCAGTTGAACTCATCTGATATATCGGGATCGCCATCGGGGCTCTGCGTTGCCAAACTCTCATTAGAAACAAACTCCAAAACCTCATCTTTAGTGATATATCCCTTGTCGCTCTGCTTCACTAGGTCAATTAATTTCTTGAATGTATCTAAATTAACAACTACATCCTTTAGCATTTTTTTTCTAGCCTTTGGGTTAGCTACTATGAAGAGATGACCTTTTTCAGTTATAGACACCTCACCTGCGGATACCTGAATTAGGCCTAACATCTCTCCCGTTTCAAGTATTGGCACGAGATCATCCAACTCTAGTCCTTGTCTAGAAGCAATTCCTGCTACGTCTGATTTTCCTCCAAGATCATCTAATACTTCTACGAATCCAAGAAGAACTGTATAGTGCGCTTTGGGTATATCCAAGTTATTTTATAGATTACAATAATCTTGGGATCATTTAAATTTATATTTTAAGACTGGAGTGAAAGTTTGCCCGCAGGAACGTCTTGATTTGCGGACGCCTGGCTCTTATCGTTACAATGTGTTATCTCATGTATCCTCTGTTGGGCAGGTGTCTATTTTATCATTTTCAATGATTATTTTTTTAACTGAATTGTAAAGGACAACATTCCAAAAGTTATCTTACAAATTGCAAATTGCAAATTGATATTTAGTACCAATCCACCTTTCCATCAAAGAACTGTTACATTTGTGGATCAGTATCTCTTGCCGCGCGATACCTGAAAACGATTTAACTTTGGAAAGTTATTCCGAACGTGTGTACTTATCACACAAAAAGGGTGGCGTGTGATGTGGAAAGAATGCAGATAGGCATACACCTCATCATGCACTCTCTTGGTCCACAAATTAGAAAACAAAGTGAAAAACATTTATATCCTATGCCCCCCCAGGGTATATTAGAAAATGTCTGGAGCATGTGAATTCAAGCCCTATCAGCCAAATCAGCAGACTGAAAAGACTAAAGAGCCAGAGAATAAAAGACTAGAGATAGTTCGCTTGGCAATAATGGCCACAATAATTGTGGTAGTAGCTTGGATGCAACTTTTACAACCGACATGGCTTGGAAATATTGTAGTCGTTATTGCCGTATTAGCTGGAGGTTATCCAATATTCAAAGAATCACTTGGTGCATTGAGAAACGGACGGGTAAACATGGAGCTTTCAATGGTAATTGGCATCATAGCTTCACTTGCATTATCTCAATTTCTTGCAGCTATCGTGATTACATTCTTTGCACTCTTGTCAGAATTTATTGAAGGCTTCATCGTTAAAAAGGGGAGAAAAAACATACAGCTACTCTATGATCTGGCTCCCAGAAAAGCAATTATTAAAACAAACCGTAGCACCAAGAACCAGAAGTCAGGCGAGACAAATCTCATGACAACACAAGAAGTCCTAGTTGATGATGTGAGAGTAAGTGATGTTGTGATAGTAAGAGAAGGAGACATTATTCCTGTAGATGGTCATATTCTGAAAGGTACATCAACTGTCAATCAATCTAGTATAACCGGTGAAAGTGTGCCTATTGAAAAGAATGTAGGTGATAGTGTGTATGCAGGAACTACAAACTTAACACGCTTGATGGAAATAAAATGTGACAAGCTTTCTACGGATACTACTTTTGCAAAGATTATCAATTTAGTTGAGGAGGCAGAAGCATCAAAAGCTCCCATCCAAAAGCTAAGTGATAGGCTTGCCACAAGATTAATTCAATTTGCAATTGGATTGTCTGTGCTTACTTTTATTGTTACTCAGAACCTTGTCTCTACTTTATCAGTAATTGTAGTTGCAGGAGCATGTGGACTTGCTGTCGGGACTCCTATAGCTCTACTTGCTTCTAATGGTAAGCTGTCAAGGAGGGGTGTTATAGTAAAGGGTGGACTTCAGATTGAAAATCTAAGCAGTGCAGGAACTATGGTATTTGATAAAACTGGTACTTTGACCTCAGGCAAGCCAGTTGTTTCGGAGGCAGTTTCATTTGATCCCAGAATTGATCCATTAAGAATTTTAGAATATGCATCTATTGCAGAGAAAAATGTTAATCATCCTATAGCAAAGGCTATTGTAGCAAAGGCTAAAGAGAAACAAATTGAAGTGAAGGAGGATAACAATATTAATCAAACTAGAATAATCGCTAGTGATGAAGACAACGATGAAAACATCATAAAAGTAGGCAGAGGTGTTGCTGTAGTCCACAATGGTAGAAGAATAGCAGTAGGTAATATGAAATACATGGAAGAGGA
>JASHSN010000389.1 GCA_030038695.1 Nitrososphaeraceae archaeon | reverse complement strand
CCTCTCCCTCCGCAAATACTCCTGCTTTGGGAATGGCAATACTCTGGTTGACTGTAATTTCCGTGACATCTCCTATCGCGAAGACATTTTTGTAGTTTGTTCTAAAGGTGAATTTGTCAGCTTTAATCCAATCGTGACCGCCCAGCAAATTTGAATTTCTGATGACTTCTGGAATCCGATGAGGTGGAATTAAAATTAATAAATCATAATTTATCTTATCGCCATTTTCAAATTCTAGAGTCTCTTTATCTAATACTTTTTTTAATTTATGCAATGGGTGGAAATTAATATGGTTATCGGTTAGCAAGTTGACGACATGTTGACTTGCTGTTACTCCTGCAACAGGTAATGAAATTGAAGTCGGTACGTATATGTCCAAATCAATGTACTCTCTTGTCCCATTTTTAATCAGCATATCATTAATCAGTAATGAAGCCTCATAAGGTGCTGGTGGACATTTATATGGGATATCCGCTATGCAGATAGCTATCCGGCCACTCTTTTGAGAGAGTATTTTTTGTCGCAATTTTGGGATTTGTTCAGCATCATACATGTCATAACCTTCGTTAGCTAAGAATCCATTGATTTGTTCCGGAGCAAGTTCTGCACCTAATGCTATTACCAAATAATCGTATTCTAATTTACGGCTTCCTCTAGTAGTGACGGTATTTCCATAAAAGTCTATCTCGGTTATTTCATCATTCAAAAACCTGATTCCTCTATTTTCTAGCTTATTCAAAGGAACTTTAGAATCTGTCAGACTTCTAGTTCCGCTGAGTATCCATAAATTAACAAGTCCCATCATATAATATTGCCGTTTGTCAACGACCGTGATTTGATATTCCTCTGTTAAGTTTTTTCGTAATAAGTTGGCCGATACTAAACCTCCGAATCCAGCTCCTAATATTAGAATGTGTTTTTTTGCTATCAAAACAAATAACGATATAAGGTCATAAAATCTATATTAAAAAGATTGTCGAATAAATCAGATAGACCGATTTCCGTTACCATCGTATCTATGATCTTCCATCTTTTAGGTCACACTACTAATACCACAATCTTCTGTTCCCTGTTAACAGAACTTTTTCAATTCATACAGTACTTTGATAAGTTCATCTTCATTTTTGACTATGTAGTCGGAGAATTCTATAGGCCAAGGTGTGGCTACGGGAGATTTAGCGGAGTATAACTTGCTTTCCAAAATTCTTCGCTATATATGCCTCGATACCGCTGCCGTAACTGGGTCCATTGAATAAGACAACCAGAACGTCGCTTTTGTTTATCAAAAAATGTAAGTCGTATTTGACTATCCCATGGGAAAGAGCCTTCCTGTTCCTGAAATCTTTAATGTGAGAGTAATCCACATATTTGCTTAGAATATGGTTCAAAGTATCGAAACCTTCATTGTGCAAGAACAAGTATGTCTCTCTAATCTCATCTATACCGCCATATCCAATCGAACCACAACCATTATCTTCATATGGTAATATACTCCTGATATCTCAATAATAATAAGGCTAGCTGATTGAAGGTAAATTATTTTTATGCTAATTAGGGTGACTAAGACATTCTCGATAGATAAGGGTACTATAATCACCATCTTCTACTTGAAACGTGAACTAATGATTCAAGGTTATAACCATTCAAGACCAATATTAGATATTGAAAACCTCTTTTATTCGACAATCTAAATGTTGTCTGCGGACTATACTCAGGTTTAGTTGATTACTTACAATAGTCAATATATTGAAGGTTCGTCGTCGTCCAATTTCCTGTTCTTCGTCTTCGGTGCAATATCTTGGATCGTTGCAAGTCTCCTTGCATTTTAGAAGTCATCTTGTGTCTATTTTATGTCCACCAGTTTATTAGCAGAAACAAAGAAAAGCATATCAAATTGTTTCGACTCCTACTTGTTTCGATTGCAAGTTTATTTATCGACAAAGAACAGTATGATTCGTGTGGTTAATCCAGAATATTATATCGCAACGATGATGATGTGTTATTATGTTATTACCAGTGAAGAACATGACTAATGTTTGTACGCAACAAATGTAAAAACAGAATATATTAAAATATAAAATTGTGGGTATTATTCATATGTTCTGAACCGGTTTAGGATTTCTATTAACTCTACTATAGAACTCTACCTAGCAAAAACAATTAGACCCTTTTCGATTTGAAAATTCGAGAATTACTCCAGTTGCCTGGTTATAATTAAACGAATAAGCATCATTTAAAGAAATAGGCATCCATTCTATAGCCTTCTCTCTACAGGAAGGACATTGAAATGGAATTAAACCATTTTCCACGTTGAGGTAGGATGCACACCAAAAGCATGAATTGCATACGAGGAAATCTATTTTTTTTATTACCGAAGTCATTCTACTGTCATGAGAAAGATTACTTTTTGATAGAGGATGATATATTGTCTCGGCAGAAGACATTACTAATCAATTAACTTCGTGATATAAAACTATCTCGTGAGTTTTGTCTTAACACTGAAGTGTTAATTATTTGACAATATTTGTCTGAATCAATATTCACTTATCCACACGGATGATTTCGGATTTTACAAAATCAGGAGGAGGTGCAACGCACGGTCGAAACAGGGTTCATAAAATATTGCTACGGAAAATAACTATTGACTAGATCCTGGTATCTGAAGCAACGGACAATATGATCATTTACCAACCCCACAGCCTGCATCATGGAATAACAGATGGTAGACCCTACAAAAACAAAACCCTTTCTTCAGCTTCTCGCTTAATATATCCGATATCTTTGTTCTGGAAGGAATGTCTAGCGAGCTTTGCCACCGATTATGTTTGGGTTTTCCGCCAACAAAATTCCAAAGGTAGGCATCAAAACTCCCGCATTCTTGCTGTAGTTTTATGAAAGCCCTGGCATTTCTTATTGTTGACTGAATTTTCAATCTATTTCGTATGATTGCTGGATTGGCAAGTAGTTGTTCGATCCTTTTTTGATCATAACTAGCGATTTTGTTTGCATCAAAATTGTCAAACGCAATCCTATATCCTTCTCTTTTCCTAAGGATTGTAGACCATCTAAGTCCAGCCTGCGCAGATTCGAGTAACAAGAATTCAAATAGTTTTCTATCACTATGCACTGGGACCCCACATTCATTGTCGTGATAGTCAGTATCGACCGGATCACCACTAGCTGCCCATTCACAACGAACCTCTTTAGGCACTACATTTAAAGGATTTATGATTCTGTAATGACCTCAGGATAATTTATATCAATACTGGAATTGCCTGTGGGTTTAGACCATTTAGCTTAGTGCTATTAACGAGCAATCTAATTTATTCTTACTCTGAGTAAACGCGGATTTGATGGGCGCATTTGGGCCGAACTTCGTCTGTCGAGTAGATCGAATTATCTGTCTTCAAGGATAAATGAGACAATACAAAAGCTATCCGTTCATCTCTCTTGAGGCGTATGTATAAAAGATATAGGAGACCATCTGCCAATTTATAGAATACCTTTCAACGTATGCACAAGAATGTTCAGAGGACACTAGAATGTCCAGAAAAACACTAAAATACTAAAACAGAGATTCTGCAGCAATGCCTACTGCATATGTATTAGTCAACTGTACTCTTGGATCCGAAGAAAAGATCATCACTGAAATTTCAAAATTACCTGATGTCAAAGAGGTAAGGGGAACTTACGGCGTTCATGATGTCTTCGTGAAGGTGAAATCGGATAACACTGAATTGATGAATCATACTATTACGAACAAGATAAGAAAAACACCAGGGATAACGTCAACTGTAACTTTGGTAGTTATAGATGAACAGGGTGGAAAGGAGAGCTCTTGATTTTACATTTAATGTCATCTTAGGACGATTATTAAGATCTAGCCACTATCGGTACCTGACCGTGTCTTAGAGAGGTGATTATATGTCGCAAGGCAAGTAGAAGGAGGATTATTACTAAAAACTGCCAAGCCGAGAAGTCCAATATACTAGATAATACGATGACTTGTTCGATGAGGTGGAAGCTAAATGATAACTATAATAGTGAAAAATGAGAATTCTATTATGAAATTAATAAGTGTGCACAAATAATGATAGATCAACGATACAATGATTTTAAAAAGCCATAGGCTAAAGAGAGCCCTCCTGGCAGTACATTAGAGGCAATCAACGTTAAATATCAAAATAAAGATGTTATTGTGTAAGCAGAACAGAATTTTGACATAGCAAAAAAGTGGATCGAGAAATTTTTTTCGTTAGACTTTTCGTCAACCATTTGCGTGGAATGCTAGTAATTGCTTGATTTTAATCCTCGATTTCTCAGCCTATCTACAATCGTCGGTCGCAAGTGCTGCTGACGCTGGAAAAGAATGCGTATTGAAGTAATGGGTTTAACTTATATGTAGGATTTCTAATGGTCAAGTAAGGGAGCTGAGATAACTTTAAAACACAAACAGCAATGCTTTTTAATAAGTATAGAAAGCTGATACTTTTTAACAAGAATGTAATAATAGCCGGTATTTGCTCCTTCTTCTCAGCTGCGTTTGTAACCCAACTTTATCGTACCTATTACAGCACTAGCCATATCGCAAATTCCATGGTTGCACTGCTTGTCGAGTATAGTGTTTATATGCCGTTATTTGGTGTGCTTTTCTATATCGATAATCGGTATAGATATATTGACCCTTTAACTGGGAAAAAAGATTTCAAGACTATAAAAAATGATATAAAGAAATTGTTTGCTACTTTCTTTATTTCGGAAATCGCATATTCTTTGTCAAAGCTATCGTTTACTTACCAGTTTCTCCAACTTGGAGCTCTGCCGTATCAAGCATCTATGGTTGGATCAGTGGCAGCTTCTGGAATATCGATAGTATTATTTAATTTAGTCGCTATAAAAGGAGTAAAGCTCTTCAGAATTTAGTTCAAACGGATACGTACATGAAAATTGTTTTTAACACCTGTAATGCCATACTCTAGACTCAATAATCATGCAACAAATTGAGGTAAATGCCGACTGTACTGATTCGTCAATGTTTTTGTCGTAGGCTGGTGAGGATTTAGCTGCAGCAGCAAGGGAGTTTCTCCTTAGACGTACCGTACCTGGCTGTGGGTACTGTTCAAATCCTAAAAAAATGACGATCAGAGGTGCTATTATTGTGACTTACGTTCATATGAATGGATTATTAATTGATACTAAAAATTTATTGAATTGTTATTAGAAAATCCAATCAGATACTATAACTTATTTTCGCTTACTTTTTTTTGTCTTCGCCTTGTTCACTTTTGGTTTAGCTGGCTTCTTACTTGCTGCCTTTATCCTGGCCAGTGGTTTGGCCGTAATTCCACCCCCAATTTTGAACATTTTCGTACCACACACAGTACAAATTCCAGAAATAGCTTGTCTTCCGTTCTTCATTGTCATTTGCTTCTCATTTTTCATATCTCTTTTCGATTTACATTTTACACAATACGCTTGCGTTGTTACCAACATGAAGTAAATCTCGTGCTTGAATATAAGAATAGCTTTTTTCTTTAAATCTAGTACTTCCATGGTGTCAACCACAACTATCCCGGCTGCGCATTTGAGTTACATCTAGCAAATGTGCGAGGAAATGAAATTGACCTACAGGTAAGAACTTATTGGAATGGCGAACGAATCTTGTATTGAAATACGAATATGCATGGTCGTATATGCCAGGGTAGTATCATAAAACGCATCCTGTTCAAGGTCACCGAAATCTAGTCCATTTTAAAGTTCAAGAGGGCTTATTAAATAGACATACATACCCATGAGCGCAATACGTATGCTTTTATTGTCCTGTCATAAATAGAGAGCATGAACGTAGACGAGTTTTCTAGGAATGTAATTGATCTTGACAGTAAAATAAGATTTGTTGGATTCATGGACAAGTCAGGACATTTGCATGCAGGACGTATGCGACAGGGATTTGAGGAATATCTTGAAGCAAAGAGTCAAGAAGTGAGCTTTTCTCAAACTGCCCATATTGTCGAAATGAGGAAACAGTTCTCCCATGAGTTGGGTGAATTGAATCATATAGTTTACGCTTATGATAAGGTAAAAATATATAGTATTCCTCTGAAGAATCATATAATTGTGCTCTCTGCGGAGAATTCCATAAATACAGAAAATCTACTTGAAAAGGTTTCGGAATATGTAAATTCCATAGGAGTTGTTTCTATCTTTAGTCCCTCTAATATCGTAAATGAAGAGAAAAAGGAAGTACTGAAAAATCTTCTCAAATCTGACATTCCTGAAGAGTTAATTGCAGAACAGCTTGACCTAGATCTCCCTACTGTCAGAGAGTTGATTCGTGAGATGAAAACAGACAATCTAGAAGAACGAAAATAGCAGGTATTGTAATAAATAGCGGGTAAAAATTGAAAATCGGGCTGATATCAGATACCCATGATGAGATAGAGAATATACGGAAATCCGTCGAAGTATTTAAAGAGAGGAAAACGGGTATCGTCTTTCATGCTGGAGACTACGTGAGTCCTGAAGCAATCAGAGTTTTTCACGGCGTAAAATTAGTGGGAGTATTTGGAAATAATGATTGTGATAAATCTCGCATAGCAGATGCCTTCACCGAGATAGGTGGCCAAATTAAGGGTGATGTTTGTGAATTTGAAGTCGATGATATACTTTTTGCGATATATCATGGAACTCAACAAGACCGAAGAAATTCGTTAATCCAGTCAGCAAAATATGACGTTGTAGTGTGTGGGCATACTCATCGAACATTGAACTCTAAGGTCGGTAAAACTTTAGTGCTTAACCCTGGAACTGCTAAAGGTTGGTTCTTTGGATATATGGCAACTATAGCAATATTTGACACACTGACTAAAGAAGTCAATTTTATTGATTTATAGTCACGGGACTTGCTCAACTGTCTGACAAACACGGGTCTACCTTCTACAGTATTCGGATTGATGCTTAACCCTTAATTTAGTACCTTGTAGTGATCATATTGAAGAATTGTCAAACAGCCACTCTAGGAATTATGAAACAAATGAGAATGATAGCTTGGAATCCGAACAATTTAAATCACTCAGCTCAAGGCAAGCAACCTGCAAACTATGTGGACTAACAGCTCGTAACGAAAGAGAACTTGAAGATCATGCTCGCCATGCTCACCAAACCACTATTTAATGTACCATTATTAATGTAAATGTCCGCATAGAGTACTGAAAAAACCAGGCATACTAAAGCTCCTCCATTCCAAATTTGTAATAACATTGATTACACTTGAATTTCTCTTTCCCGGGGTTTCCTGAAACTACCTCAAGAGCACTTTTTGTTTTACACCTCGGACATTTACCATACACTGTTTTCTTGGGCAATGATGATATGATTCTCAGTGATCTCTATTTAGAACTATCCACTCTAAAACGAAGATCATTTTCCTATTGACCACATCCCGTGTTATGATGCGGTTACTTAACCAAACCGTTTGCCAGTTCCTCTTGAAACCACCACCTATGCACAATGGGCATTCATCATTCAATTTCTGAATGTAACGAGAGTTCACTCAGAAGAAGTTTTATAATCTTTATATACGAATTCCTCGAGTGTAGGCAGCAAGATGTCAATCGGATTCAACTTTGCATGCGTTGTCACGGCATTCATAGCCTTAGTAATATTGGGCATATTAACAGCTCAGTCCACTGTTCCTGTCACTGCTCAAAGTTCGTCAAGTAATACTGGAAGTGGGTCTGACCCTACGTCTCTCCTTCAGTCAGCTAAAATGCACTTAATTCAAGCCATGAAGGAAATAAAGACGGGTAATTCGCAAGGAGCATTGACGGAAATCAATATGACTAATCAGGGAATTAACTCCGCAGAAGCGAGATTGAATGCTAGTGTGGTATGCAATAACGTAAACAACGAAGGGTTTTGCGAGGAACCTCCAGGCGGCGGTGGTTGAAAATTGTTATACGAGTCTCTCTTTCTTTTTTTAAACTAAGTTAAACAACTTACCACCTTTAACAAATCACGGTCCATGATTTAGTTTTCATTGATATTTATTCGAAATAAGGACTAGCGATGAGCAGACAGAATAGAAGCTGTCATCAACACATTAGTACTCCATCTATGTAACGGTAGTAGTCCATCGATACTTTTCATATCGGGAATTATTTTCTCTCCTTTCCTCTTACATATATGCATAGCCCTAAGCAAGTTATCATGGCTATGATTGTCAGACCTATCGATATACCCGCAGAGCTTTATGGAGAAAACTCTTCCCCATATGAAGAAATTATTATTATCAATTTTCAACAAGCAGCTTTTCCTTAGGCAGAATAACCTGTCTGAGTTGGAAGTTTAATCTTCAGATACAGTTCTTTAGATGCTGCCAATAATTGTATATATATTGAAGGCCCGAGATCCCTGTTATGAGTGAAGAGATACCACCAAGATGGCTATCACAAAGTATACATGTCGATTATTTGGAAGATCCAGGCAAAACCAGAGATTTGGCCTGTAATGAGCACTATACTTCACAGCCATATTTTCAAGATGGGTGGCTATACAAGGACATAAAAAATTTGATAGACACGTGTGAAAAGAATGGCATTGAGTTTGATATATTTTCCATGCCAAGTGCACTTGGAAAGATCATGTTAGTATGGCATCAAAGGGGAGAGCCAAACCCTAGGTACAAAATGTTTGAACATAAAGAATATTATTAGTCCTCACGATTCTTGTTATTAACCACCACCGAACGAATACCCAATGATACGTCGTCAAAAATGGTATGTTTTTCTGTTGGATAGAACTTTATTAACAAGAAGAACTCATGGTAAAATGTCGGCGACAATGATTTTACCCGTGTCAGTATCTAAAGTGATATGAAACCAAACCTTGTCCTTGTGTGTATGTTTTAACAATTCTTCAGATGGAAATGAAAATTTGCATTTTGCGATATTTGTCATATATTCACATATGTTTATGATCTATTCAAACTTTATTAGCCGCGCGTCGCGCCATTTGGCGCATTTGCATTATCGAAGCCTATCAGGTCTTACCAATGACTCACTATAGCCACTCCATTGAATCATCATACATTAAACTAACATGTGTGTGGGACTAGTACAGACGATGGGAATGTACTAATGCCCGGCTGTCAATGGATTGATCCTAGAAGGTGACAGGGTAATTAATTTTGCTGCTGGTTTGAGTAGTCATATGACCAGCATTGTTGGGTTGGTTCGCATTAAAGCCGCATTAAAGCCGGCCAGCAGGAAACCCGTGAGTCCAGGATTGTTGGGTTAGTTCGCATTCAAATTCTCACCTGCCAACAATCCCATCAGGCTAGGAATGTTGGACTGATTTGCGTCCGAATTCTGACTTGACGACAAGCCAACAACACCAGTGTTGTTGACTTCGTTTTGAGTCAAAGCTCCGCTACCTCCTATCAGCATCTCACCTCTTCCATCAAAAAGGCTACCTGATCCAGCATAGAATTGATCAAATACAAAGACAAGAATCGCACCTCGTTTGTGATGCTTTATCAATGCAAATATTTTTTAAAGCAATGACACGTTTCCAGAAGCATGGGGTCGAAAACGGTTGCTTGGTCGATTCTTATCATGGGCATTTCACTTGCTGCAGTCGTAATCTTATGGGCATGGATTGGATATATAGGACCAACCTACTCGAGAGAAGTTTTGATAACCCAGCAGAAAGTTTTACGACAGCATTATGGCCTACCACCTAGGCCAGTCATTACCGACCCTACACTACTACTTACTCCTCCTTCCCTTAGATACCTTAGTAATACTGCGAACATAACCGCGGCCTCTACTGGTGGTAAGGACGTTTCAATCGTACCTGGAGCTGCTACCTTGGCAAGCAAAGCATTTTCGCCGGACCTTATCAATATTAAAGCGGGAAGTAGTGTGACATGGACAGACAAAGACACCACAGCCTCCCATACGGTTACATCGGGTACCGGGTATAATGATGCAAATAAGGGAAAGGAGTTTGATTCTGGATTGTCAACGCTGTTAACGTTGGGTAAAACATTCTCCCATACCTTCAATACTGCAGGAGAGATTCCGTACTTCTGTCAAATACACCCAACTATGGTAGGGAAGGTTGTTGTGTCCTAAGGTTAACAACTATCAGTATCTTTCTTTTTCTTTCTGGTTCGGTTTTAGTTTTTGTAGCGGCTGCTAGGCAGGATCATCTTCTGCTCTTCTTGTTGTGCCGTACGCAGTAATTCCTTCATATCTTCCAAGTCGGGAGAGGTCAAGAGTTCAAGCGTTTACGGAGGCACTAATTGGCCGAATAAAGCAGACTAAGCCATCATAAATCTTAATAGAATCATCCATAGCCGAAAAAGCATGGAAACTACACACACAGTCAGGACATATCTAATCAAAAAAATACATGAATCTGGCGTTGAACAGTCAATCCGACATCATAATTTTGAGAATCTTCGATTAAAAGATTATATTCAAAACCTGGTAGCCAATATCTATACCTATATGCACACCCATTTCAGGGTAATTGATAGAACTTTATGGGTTTGAACTCGGTGATCAAGTAACACGGTGAAAATTGCAAATCTTACCTCATCAGAAGTTGTCACAGCAAGTGATTCTCGTATCTCGTCTATGGTAGTACCTTAGATGACATCCACCAGAGGGTGCTACACTACAGTAACTATATATTACT
>JASHSN010000388.1 GCA_030038695.1 Nitrososphaeraceae archaeon | reverse complement strand
GTGGTAGTAATAATGATGGAAGTGGTGGTAGTAATAAGGATGGAAGTGGTGGTAGTAATAAGGATGGAAGTGGTGGTAGTAATAAGGATGGAAGTGGTGGTAGTAATAAGGATGGAAGTGGTGGTAGTAGAAGTGGTGGTAGTAGAAGTGGTGGTAGTAGAAGTGGTGGTAGTAGAAGTGGTGGTAGTAATATGCAGATGCTTGTTGGTTTCCTACTATAGAAACTGACGCAAACATTGACGCTATTGCTGTTATAACCACAGTGCTGAAAGTAACGGTTGTCTTTGAATTCATTAATGAATGTTAACACCCAATCGATAATAATAAGTCTAGGACGCTTTTCAGGTGTTAGGATTTGTCATTTACTATTAATACCCTCTCTAAGTGAAAGGAGAAAACACTCATGATACCCTTTCATGGCTGTTGTAAGGACGAAGCGTCTTCATAGACCGTTATCATATCCCAGTGTTCCGTAGTGCTCCACGGGAGTGCTTGGTGGAACGTACAGTATAAGATAATATACTAAATAGCGATTGGTTTGATGTACCGAACCCTCTCTCCCTGTTCTGAAGGAGGGTTTACCATTATAAAAAGGGTCGTGAGCTAATGTACCAGCTGCAAGTCTCAATCTGCTACCAAAGTGCGTCTAGAGGATCTAGACATAAAGCCATACCTGATAACGAAGCTTAAGATGGCTGGAATAGAATCAGTCTTTGACTTAGCTATTTCTATTCCTCATCAACTCGTAGATGTTGGAAGTGAGATGCTGACTGAGCCTGATGAACATGTTGCACTTGAACTTGTGACCAAAGCAAAGACAGCCTTAGTAGATTCAGGATGCTCTTCAAGGATTTTTGTACTGTTCAAGAAATCTAGGAAAGAAGAAAGAATCTACTAAAATGTACTACTGGTTCAACAAAGCTTGATTCCTTTCTGAGAGGTGGAATTGAGACCCAAGCAATCACAGAAATAGCCGGCGAATTTGGCAGTGGCAAGAGCCAGATTTGTTATACTTTATGCGTAACGGCAAACAATCCACTAGATAGAAAGGGTCTCGGTGGTAACATGATTTTTATAGACACGGAGAACACCTTCGGGGCTGAGAGAATAGCTGAACATAAAGGAATCAGGGAACCAGATGAAATACTACGAAAAATATATGTCTGCAAAATTTTCGACACCAGTGATTTAGAAGCAATAATCCAAAACCTTGGGAAATCAATTGAAGAGTATAAGGCTAAACTTGTGATGGTGGATAGCATCATTGCACTTCATAGGGCAGAATTTACTGGTAGGGGAACATTGGCCGAGCGACAGCAGCGGCTCGACATCATTCTGCACCAACTAAGTAAATTAGCTGAAGTACATAACATCGCTGTCCTGGTTACTAATCAAGTCCAATTTCAACCAGATGATTTCTCTGCAGGCCGCATTGGTTTATGTGCTACAGGTGGAAACGTTATGGGCCATTCAACTACATACAGGATTCTTCTAAGAAAGGCAGGGAAAGCCCGAATAGCAATAATGGTAGATTCTCCATATCACATGTATGACCAGACAAGATTCTCAATAACGGAAGCACACGTACAGGATGTTGAGGAATACAAGGATACAGGACATAACGGCTGATGACTGGCTGATTCTAACGGTGATAGAAACCCTTAGATACACATGTCGGCTTGGCATTCACTTGATAAGTTCATAGAATCTCTAGCCTACTAATCATAGTTCCAATAGAAACAGTAGATGTCGCCCCTCGTTGACCAGCTAGGTAAAAAAGCGTGATAACATATGCTTATCTACATGCCACTGGTTGTAAGCTTGAGATTATGAACCAGATTAGTGATCAATTTGATATATTCTCTAAAGATCCATTGATGAAAGAGTTTAAGGAAAAATTTCAAAAGGTTATCCCGTAAGGACCAGTTGGAATTATTGAAAATATTTAATGATGCAAAAGTTATTCTCAAAGAGTCAGATCAGGGACATTTTTCCTCGATTTTCAAACTAAAGATCATCGAGCAATATCCTCCAGCTAGTTAATCGTTGAATAGATAGTTTCAGAGCTGTCGGTAATACCCGAGAATAAATTGCTATCGATTATTTAGTTCTACTTGACAGCTATACAGTTCGCATATCTACTTGTATTACCTCTCCTGCTTAGGCCTTGCATAGCTACAAATGTATCGGCGTGGGGTTCAGTACTCTATGTACATGGTGAACTCATTTCACTACAAGTAGGAGATCTGTGGTCAGTATATACACGGAAAGAACGGAAATCCGGTACGCCAATTGTTTATCGATTTGACAGCACAGTGTCTCTACTATAGCTGAAGCGCCTTCCGCGCTTTTGCTGAACAAGTCAGTCGATGTTAATGATTACAATTATATGTTTCTGTTTTTACTAGCAAACGGTCCGTCTGCATCTCATGTTGTCTTCTTACCGCTAAAAAGTTAGCATTTGTTTAGCATTTGCGGGCAGACCAATCAAAACAGTCCCCAACCATTGGTGGTTGCTAAATGAACCAGGATCACCGATATCATTTGCGATTGAGTAGTCCAAAGACCGCCAAGAAAGCGTTCTTTATGCAATCCATCTGTCTAATTCCATTATTCTATATCATTTCTTGGTGACTAACGATGTTGTTTGGGAGGTTAGTAGTCTTCGATAATTTTCGACAACAATTAAGGGTCTGATGACAAGAGAGTGGATCTTCGGAGATAAAAGATACAACAAAGATCACTGCTCGCGGTGTGACACATTGTAACTGACAGCAGACCGTATAAGTTCTTTCAAGGCAGATTCGTTCACTTCGTCGTCTTTGTAAAAATCAGTGGCTCGCCATTTACTGCCTCCAAGGCCGGCGTTGAAGAGTTAGTGTGGATCTCAAAGACTAGCACCTTGAGAAAAGGTCAATTTGACCTTGTTCTCTGAGCATTGGCCACCGAGATCAGTCCATTGTGAGACCATACTGGACTGACCATCCACTTCCATTCCTCCATAATTCTGGGATCTGCCTCATGAAAGACTTTACGGATCCTTGCAAGCGTTTTGCCTCGCCAGTCAGTAAGTTCCTCGATATATGTGCTGATCAGTTCGGGTGCCGACGTGTCGCCTTTCGAATCAGCTTTCGTCATGTCGTTCAGGGTGTGGACATAGAGGTTTATATAAGCATCTTCGCTGTTTGAATTAGGATCACTGGATGATCAGAACTAGCCATTCTTACTAATGGAT
>JASHSN010000387.1 GCA_030038695.1 Nitrososphaeraceae archaeon | reverse complement strand
TAGTGGTTCTGAAAATAAAATCCTTCGTTCTTACATCCAAAGGAGCCACAGTTTAAAAGCGAGATTCTTGTAGTCTTTAATTAAACTCCTTAACTTGGATTCCTTTTATTACTGAGCATAATCCTTACTCCTGTAAGGTTCTCAAGAAATTTTTCAGTTGAAGTGTTAATTTGTTCAGTCTTATAAGTAGTTGTCATCTGATGAATATGAATTTCTATCTATTCACGCTGTTGAAAGCGGTCATACGGCTCGTTGGTGCTCATACTAATCCTTCAAGGCAACTGATGTCAGAATATGAAAAGAGTGACATCCCTAACTTACAAAACTGGCAGTTGAAATTAGGTACGATGTATAATCCCTTATTGAATGATAATTGTCGAATTTTCGGCTGTTTTAAACCTAAAGCATCACTCTATTGACTTGTGAACTTCGACTCGATAGAGTCAAGGTCTCGTATCAAATTAATTCCATCTCTTCTCTGCAATACTACGCCTGACAGTTCATGTTGTAATGGGACCTCAGAACCATCGGAGTGATATGCCTTGAAGGAATATTCAGCATTTTCAGGGAAGAAAAAAAGAAAGGGAAGCGAAGAAATTACTGTGGGGTGAGGAATTTCTACATCTAAATCACCTCCGAATTCACTTTCTTTTTCTTTGATTGATTGTATGCAAAATTCGGCTATCTTCCAAAAGTGCTCTTCATCAATTACCAAGCTGCCATTTCTTGTTTCCTCGTATGTCCTTACGCTAATAGCTCTTGAAAGTATACTCAAGGAGGTCGAGAGGCTATTTTGTTCCCTTAGTTTTGCTAATCTTTTCACTCTCTCCGGGAATATTTGTGTCGGGGATAACCAATATTGAGCGCCAACTAAAGGATTTGATAACTTTTCTACTTGTCTGAATACGGCACTTATAGCAGAATCATAATTCGTAAATTCTTTATCTTGCTTCACTACTTCATCGAAGACCTTATTCTTATTTTGGTCAAATATTTCAACATCAATATGCGGCATACCTCGATGCGGCCCAATATCAGTTCGAATATTAAGAGTTCTTATACGTCCAAATTTTCTTGTAAGTATTGTATCGTCGGTATCATTGAAATTCCTAACATATGTCATATGAAAATCTATTATCTCATTGTCAATGCCAGTATTCAGAGACATATCTAGAAATTCGTTTTCGGAGATGGGTATTCTTCCACGTGCATTTATGGTGTAGTTTTTGAGCTTATTAATTTCCGGGCCTTTGAGCTTAGCCTTATCATAGCTAACGTATCCGTATATGTAAATGTCCTCATTCTCGTTACTGCAAAAAGTTGCTTCCATAGATAAGTTCTTCACATAATTTTGGTGATTGTTAGAACTATTCACAGCAGATTAACTAAATTATTATGTTACTAGATAATCCTTTCCAAATTTTAGTCGTACGACTGGCACGTCCTCTAACGGTGGAGCAGGCGGAGCAGGTATTAATGAGGGAACAGGCGAAACCGGTGGATGCGGGGGAACCACAACCCCAGGAAGTGGCACAAACGGTCAGGTAGGAAATGGCCACGGTCATACAGGTATGAACGGCAGAACCGGTGGTCACACGGCTGGCCGATACTTCGAGTAAATATAAAAATTTTACATCTCTTGTTTATAATGCTCCAACATGCGATGTCTGCGGTCAGCCTGAAGTAGACATATATCAGGATGAAGGTATTTTCTGCCTAGAATGTTGGAGAAAGATGACCGAACCTTAGGTAGGTTTTTAGAGTCCTAACATGTTTGATGTTTACGAAGCAAAATTATTGGACAATGATTATATCATGATTTTATCTCTATACAATTTACCTTTTATGTTTGTAAGCACTACGGATTTATCGTTTACATCGGACCTTAAGGGTTCGCCTTCCTGTGAATCGTTTCTCTTCAAGTTTTTAAAATATTCTAATCTTTAGAGTAGGTGGTTAGAGTAGGTGGATAAATGAGCTACTCCTGAGTGATAAAATATACGATAATAGACCAACACATACATAATGTAATAATAGACCAATAATTGGTGCCTGTATGAAGTAAATGCTACTTCAATCGAGCAATTTATAAAAAACCGAGCTAAAAAGAAGTATTAGTGAACGCCACACAAGATCTTAAGCGGGATCATCTTACTCTGAAGAGAGTTAGGAATATAGCTCAAAGGTGTTCTGAAAAACTCTATTCTAACAAAAATATTCCATTTGAGGATCTTAAAATTATTTCAGTAGTGATTGAAGAATTTGTTGACAAATTTCATCACGGAAAAGAAGAACAAGCTTACTTTCCTGAAACAATCAACAAAGATAACTTCTCTGAAGATATCCGAAGGTTTCTTATTGAACACGAGCTTGGAAGAAGAATTGCAGCAATGTTCTTGCGCAATTTAAAGACATGGAGAGAAAACGGCGAAAAAAATTCAAGAGAACCCCTGGCGAGGTTTCTGAAATCATATTCTGTGTTTATAACCGACCATACAGGGAAAGAAGACAAATTCTTTGATATAATCGAAGAGAAGAGCATTTTGTCAGAGCAGGAAAACGAAACCTTGATTAGACATTTTGAAAGCTGTAGAAATCATGTTGGAGGTTCAGCTAGAATAGAACAAATGATGAAATTAATTGAATACTTGGAAGGTAGGGAATGGATGAGATAATTGTCTGTAGGTCTACCTGGATTATGACTATGGATAAAATCCTACTGCGTCCTACTGATCTAATCGTGGTGAACGAGATGGATAGAGTTGATAAGAGGTCATGTTCTTTAATGTAAAGGTCGGTGGATTTATCTTGCACATTTATCTAACTTTATGTACAAACACAATTGAGTTTTAATTTCCGAGGCCTGTACCGCAGCTAAATCCTTGATGGTTTATGCCAACTCTCAAAAATTGTAAGAGACACCCAGTCCTGTATTAATAGTACTATTTAGCAAATTGATATGTTACTCATACAGCAAAGTTGGTGTTGACATACTTGACATACTAGTATGCTATGTGCGGTCTATATTTAAGCTCATTTAATTCTCTTTTATTTGACAGTTGCCTGTTGTACGTGGTTCCATTTCAGACCGTCACCCAAATGTCATTTTAAAGGTGTCATTTTAGATATGAACTTTAGATCACGTAAAAGAAATCGTCGAGATCTGACACACTATATCTTTACTACGCATAATTGTATAGTATGCCGTATAGTTGTATTCAGATTAATATCGCCATAATCTTTCTGATGATTTTATTATAGGTATAATGTATCTGCAATTTCTCCTATATTTTTAGCATTTGATGTTAAGCATCGCAGATAAAGCATAGCAGAGCTCATACAATTGAAACTTACAAAAATGACAAATATAAAGAACGAAAAAACAGCGCTAGTTACAATTGCTGCGATTGCAACTGTGTTAGTAGTAAGCACAATAACTATAGGAAGCATACACAGCGCATTAGCTAACAAAACCATAACTATACATGTCAACAATACGGGCGTCAATTTACCAACTGACACAAACCAGAAGCAAGACTGTCAAACTGTTGGTGGAAGCTCTGGAATCTCAGGCTCATGCCATGCAACCTCCACTGTCACGGTTACCGCAAGCGGTGGAATGCTACAGAAATAACTGCAAAAAATATACCTAATTCCACATTTTTTGGTACTTCAAAACGAGTGTCTTGGAAAAACGAGTTGATTGTGGACAACGATAGTGCAATTCTAGAGTAGAATGAAAACTGTCGCTGTTTACCAGTTCAGAAGAAATTTAATTGAAGAATTATCGAGAGAACATTTTTTGCACTTAAAAATATGTTTTCCGATACTTTGCTTGCGTGTGACACAACATCATGTTCATCAAACCGCATGGTTTAATAGATATTGTAGATTTCATCCAAGTGCAAAAATACATTGTCTATATTTTTAAGGTGTCTGTCCACAATGTTATACACGCCATTGTAGTTACTCAGTTGTTCAATGGTTCTGTTCTCATTCCCCATGACCCGTGGACAGACCAATTACCTTTATTTTAACATTGTAACTCCGTGATGTTTCTATTCTTTTGAAACAATTTTCTATATGAAAAATCTCGAGTTTCTAACTAAGGCACCCGTTGATCATACAGCGATAGCTACAGTTTATGCCTGTCTAGCGAGCTGGGAAACAACTGCTTTTAATGTATCAGCCAAAAAAGACATAGATTTCTGGGTCATAATTTGAAATATATATTAATAATTAGTGTACTGTTAAATTGTGGCCAGACATTATCGTAAGTTATGATTCGAAAAATACTCTTGGTTGTGCATCGTACAGAGCTGCAGTGGCTTTTCGTAAAATCCTCGATTTAGAGCTGCATAGAAAGACCGTAGTGACTTTTGGTAAATGTCAAACGCGACCGTTCCCACCATCCCGTCTGCGAAAAACATTAAGCGGCGTTACAAATAGTGGATTCTCGATCAAATCAAAATAAATCTAATAATAATTCAGCTGGGCAATCACCGTCATCGTCGAATTACTCTATAAAAATCCCAGCTTCAGCATGGAAGACACTTGTTATCCTTAGTTGTCTTGCTACAATGGTCATGTATGCGGAAACTATGCTTATACCAGCTATTCCTGATCTTATCAGAGAATTTCATGTCTCTTATAGTATGTCATCTTGGATACTGACGGCTTACTTAATCACAGGTGCTGTAATGACTCCAATCGCAGGGAAGTTATCTGATGTTTATGGGAAAAAGAGGATAATGCTTTTAATTATGATAATTTATGCAATTGGGGTTTCAATTGCGGGATTTGCTAACAATATTTACTCTCTGATGTTTGCTAGAGCCATTCAAGGGATTGGGATGGCTATGTTTCCGATTGCATTTGGTATTATAAGAGATAACTTTCCAAGACAAAAATTGTCGATCGGCCAAGGAGTAATTAGTTCTATGTTCGCGTCCGGGGCTGTTATAGGTCTATCAGTTGGAGGAGCCATAATTAAGCAATACGGGTGGCAAGCCACTTTTTTTACAATAATCCCCATTGCAATCGTTTTATTAATTGTTGTATCGCGTTTTATTCGTGTAACTGAAGAGAGAGAAGTGCACAAAGTGAGACAGGACCAGAAACAACTAGGTGTGGAATTGAAATACAAAAGATTTGAACCCACAGACAAGGAGAAAACCAACAGTAAAGCGAAACGCCGTAGCGGTGTTGACATTAAAGGTGCAGTAACATTGGCTACTGCTGTCACTTCATTTCTACTAGTACTTACCTATTTAGAAACAGGCAATGGGAGGCAAACGTCAACGAGTTTGTTGCAGACAACCATCTTCCTTGTTATAGGTATTATCTCACTAGCACTCTTTATAGTGCTAGAAAACCGATCCGCTAATCCATTAGTTGATTTCAAATTGGTGTTGCATAGAACGGTCCTACCTGCAAATTTGATAATAATGATTGTAGGATTTTCTATGTTTACTGTATTTCAGACAATACCAATTCTGGTAAGGAATCCTCCACCACTAGGATTTGGTGAAGACGCTGTTAGTACTGGTGGGATACAATTGCCATTTGCACTTATTCTCTTGATATTTGGACCGACATCTGGTTTTATCATCTCGAAGATAGGATCGATGAAGCCAGTCATAGCTGGCACATTTATTACTTCAGCCGGATTCTTTGGTCTCTTTATGTTCCATTCGACCCCTTTATCAATATCAGCAAACCTAGTGATTCTTTCTACTGGCTTATCATTAACAAATGTAGGAGCGATGAACGTGACCATACTATCTACTCCAAGGCAGTTCATGGGAATATCCCTTGGTACGAGTATGCTTATGAGAATAATAGGAGCGGCAGTAGGTCCAGCACTCGCAGGAATGTATATGCAGTCCGATCAATCTATACTGAAGGTAAACGGGATAGTGCAATACTTCCCCTCTGCCGATTCATACAACCTCATATTTCTGACTGCTACGGCAATCTCAATTCTATCCATTGGATTGGCAATAATATTAAGACGTAGGGGTATTAAATTGGCAATACCAAATGTCCTGTAGTATAAGAAACTCAAGCTTACACAAAAAATTCCAATCTTATAAAAAATCTCTTTGTTAGCGAGACGCTGAAAATATACAAAATCGACTGGAATAGACTGTCTCTACTAATATTACAAATAGCACCCAGGGATTCACGATCATAATACTACATTCATTGTACCACATTTCAAGTAATCTTACAAAAATGTTTAGTTGCTGATTTTTAGCAGTCTGCGTCGTTCTAAATTTAGAATGTGGCCCCACTATTTTGAATAAGAATTAGAGATGTGTGTAACTATTTCATTCACAGCGTTCACGCCGGAGCAATGACAAGGGATAAGGAATCTGGACTTACCTCTAACTCCTATCATGTCATTTTGATCTTCTCTTCATTTTTTTCTCCCCTTGCTATTAAGGTAAAAAAACTGCAAACAAAACCAAAGGATAGTGGTGCGAGTATTCCTTTAGCTAATAAACTAAAACCAAGAGCACCGGTAGAATGATAAATACCCTGCATTATTACAAAGAGTGCAAGTACGATTAGTAGATTTTTAAAATTATTAACTTCATTATAAAAGTAGGTAGATAGGGACATCCTTTAAACATCAAGAACTACGATTCAATCATTAAATGCGAACGTTAAGTGTCGATGTAGTCTGTTGCCAAGGTGAGGTCAGGTCAGTTGTTGCCTATTGCAAACTTTGTCATAAGTATACATAACTGGTATTATCACGCTCGCGTATACATCCATCGACATAGGCAAGTAGCACTGATGGTGGCGCAAGCACCGATCGCAGTTATTACAGCTGCGGTAGTTAAACATATTTTTATTTGAAATACGGATTTTCGAGTGTATTTTAATAGACAGTAGTCAAGCGCTTGACCACGGCCATGGTGTCCGCGGAAAAGTATAGATCTTGTAATGCTATATTGAGATATATATTCTCGCTATTCTATAATGAATAAACTTTTGTTCTACATTGTAGATGATACCGGACACTGGCTCTATGAGGTTGATTGGAAACCCCGATAGCCGAAGTCGCCAATCATTAGCTTTTTCATTGAGATGACGCTTTGGGGCAACACCATCAACCTATCACATCATCAGCTAAGTATAGGTCCGAAACCGGTCGAAAGAATATGAAGTGTCTTACGCTGGACCACTATTTCCTGATTGATAAAGCATTTGTAGATACTATTAGTCATTTGCTGAATTTACTTTATTTTAGAACCGAATGACTTCTTTCGAATATGAGAAACTATCTACTTCCAAATGTTTATGTATATATGTATATATGTATATATGTATATATGTATATCGAGGATAGTTTATTATTAAATTGTAGCGGCGTGGGCTGCCTCAGCACTAGAGTGAGTAATAAAAACGCATTCAGTCATACCGAAAGCGTTGGGAGGAGGGAAAAAACACTCTCCTCCTCTGTTTTTCTAGGTATGTATGCTAAGTTCTTTATACAACCTGTTCTTTGATTAACGGCCGTGCATACTTAGACTCTGGAATGATTTCCATAACTTTCTTCCTTACCAAAGATTGTTGTTCTTCAATGCCTGAAGTACCGTCTATTCTTGTGAATCCCTCAGATTC
>JASHSN010000386.1 GCA_030038695.1 Nitrososphaeraceae archaeon | reverse complement strand
CCGTGGGTTGAGCGACTCGATCTTGTTGAGGGCAGAGATCCACTCCTTGCGTTTCTGTGGAGTTGAGGATGCTCCCAGAAACATGTGAGTACCATTGAAGACTGCATCTCCTGCGACAGCTAATCCGATCGACGGGACGTACAGACACGTGGTTTCTTGCCAATCGGTGTGACCAAGTTCGACAGCTCTTAATTCTTTACCTTCGAGTTCGATTGTATTCCCCTCTAGCTCTTCTGCAATCACGAGTTGATTTGGTATCTGACCAGGAAAAAATGCGTTCCAGATCTTAGTACGCCTTGGCTCGACCTCCTCGCGCATAACTTTCACTGTGCCTGGGGTTGCAACGACCTTGGCATTAGGGAAGCGATCGAGAAGCGCCGAAAGCCCGAACCAATGGTCTCCATGTCCGTGAGTGATATAGATTGTCGTGAGGTTCTTGCAGCTGTCTCTTACCCAGCGTGCCAGAGTTACTGCCTGCTGCCAAGTGGTCGGTACATCCACCAGGACGGCATCACGTTCGCCATAGATGAGGGTCGACGAGGTTGGGTTCCAGAAGGTTTCCTTCGTGTTGGGCGCAGGTGTACTCGTTACAACAGGTATACCCGGAGTAATAAAGACTTCCCAACTGAGCGAAGTATCTTTTCCGTTTGCTTCATTTGTTGGCATACTGTATCAAATTTAGGCAGTAAGTACCAGATAAACCAGTCCAAGTTACATCGAATACTGCAGGTTCGGACCTTAATGCCTCATCCCTTGATGATATCCAGTTTTGTGTACATACCCAAAGGTGCCTTCACTGCACTGAAGGTAAGGTACTTGAATCTGATTTTTCTACCTACACACAGGTGATTTATGTAAGTGCTGGAGGGCTCAATAGTGGTTATGTAACTTGATATATCGGGGGTGTTTCAGAACACATGCTAAGAATATCGCATACTATGTTGGAAGCAACTTCCGACATGGTACGAGGTGTCGGAGTACGACCACGGTATCCCTCATGCTGTTGAACGTATGTTCGCAAAAGAGATGAATGCCACCATCTCACTCCCCTCTAGCCATGCTTCCCTCATATCACACCCAACTGAGATTGCCCAATTAACCCTAAATGCTACGAAGACAATCACCAAGTAGAAACCCACCTAAGACGACAAGGCGCCCTGACAAGTCCTACACCTGCATTGAAAAAAGAATTTGGTCAGTGTGTCAAGCTTGAAACTAGTTCGCGGTGGGTGATGTACGAGGTGGCAGTATCAAGCGTGTTGCATCCGCAGTGGGTGAAGGATCAATTGCAATCTCGTTTGTTCAAAGCAATACGGGAATAGCAACTCTAATCAATGAATGTTTTCTGAATAATAAACCGACTTCAGTCGATCCTTTGCTTGGAATCGGATTAATGGCAAGTTGCATTATATGCTGTATATGTTCTACTAGTTGTTTATACCTAACGATATTTCGATATGCCTTTTAAATCTAGTAGTTAACATGGATTCATTATGAGAAGTGTTTCTATTCATTTTTCCGGAAAAACAATCATTCTTTTGATTCTTATTGTAACTAGTATTGTTCTTATCCAGTTTCTAAACCAAAATCAGATTGGGCTAGCACAACTACATAATAATCAGACGTCCTCATCTCTAAACAATCAAGAACAGCCTGCTGGTATATCCTTTCTACTTGATAACACTACATTCTCTCATCATATGGCGGTAGTTAATAATGGTGTCCAAATCCACTACGTTATTGGAGGTCATGGTGCCCCCATAGTTTTGTTACAGGGGTGGCCCGAAACTTGGTATGAATGGCGCCATATAATGCCAGCCTTAGCCAAGAACTATACTGTTATTGCACCTGATCTACGAGGGCTTGGAGACTCTTCAAAGCCATTAACTGGTTATGATGGTAAAACGGTAGCTGAAGACATACATCAACTGGTTGCTAAGTTAGGATTTAAAGTAATCTTTCTAGTGGGTCATGATATCGGAACACAGATAGCCTATTCTTACGCAGCTGCACATCCTACCGAAGTAAAGAAGCTGGTAGTCATGGAGATTACATCCATTCCTGGCTTCGCACGTCCCGGAGGACCAGTTGCATGGTGGCGCTCGTTCAATGCAGTACCGGATATACCAGAAGCCCTTGTTCAAGGAAAAGAGTTAATGTATCTAACATGGTTCTACCGCAATGAGGCGTATAATCCAGAAGCCATAACACCGGCGGACATCAACGAATTTGTTAGTCATTATTCTGCTCCAGGCGGAATGCGTGCTGGATTTGCATATTATCAAGCTTTTCCACAGGATGCAATTGAAAATCAAAATTATTCAAAGACTAAGCTTTCAATGCCAGTATTGGCACTAGCAGCATCATATTATCCAGTATTTGGAGGTAATATTTCTATGCCTGGTCTCATATATGGAATGAAAATATTAGCTCAAGATGTCAGAGGTGTTATAGTTCCCAATTCAGGACACTGGATTCCAGAAGAGCAGCCGCAATTCGTTATAAAACAGCTCGCCAATTTCTTTGGTGGTAGTAATTCTACTAAAACCAGTAAATGAAAAGTAGCCAATAACCTTCAGCTTGTATTATCACACCATTCAAAGGGAATTTTTGGGCCTGTTTACTGCAGATTTTATTCTAGAATCCAATGAACTATCTCTGGAATAAAGATAAAGCAAATAATAAGTAGCATGCATGTAACTCAATGGCATCGTCAACGACTACTTACGAATCAGACGACACCGCCCTACTAATAGTCGATCCCTACAATGATTTCATGAGCAAAGGGGGCAAGTACTATGAGCGTACTAAAGAAACTGCAGAAGCAGTCGGCTTCTACGATAACATGCGCAAGCTAATTCCCGCAGTTCGAGTGAGTCGTATCCAAGTTATAATTGTGCCACATCACCGCTGGCGTGAAAGCGACTATAAAGGATGGAAGCATATAAACCCATCTCAAGTCCATGCGAACCAGGCGCAGGGCTTTGCAGCCGGAACTTGGGGCGGAGAGTTCAATCCTGAATTCGGCCCCCGCGATGGTGATATCGTCGTGCTTGAGCACTGGGCACAGAGCGGCTTCGCTAATACCGATCTCGATTCGCAACTCAACCAGAGGGGGATCCAAAAAATTATCCTCGTTGGTATGGTAGCAAACACCTGCATCGAAAGTACCGCTCGCTTTGGTATGGAACTTGGCTACCATGTTACTCTTATTAAGGATGCAACCGCTGCCTTCAGTCATGAAGGCATGCACGCGGCACATGAAGTTAACGGACCGACATTTGCTCACGCTATCTTGATCACTCAGCAGCTACTGTCATTACTGCAGGCAAACCCTGGAAGGACGACACCACAAGTATGAAGTTCAGATCGCTCACAAGGAAAACTAGTCTTAGTATTGATACCCTTGCTGTGTCGGCAAAGGGATTCATGACACAGTCTGTTGGATCCATCCACGTTGCTCTATGTCGTTAGAAGGTTAATAGTGCAGCATGTCCAACAAAAAGTGACATGGCATCGACTTATAATGGTACGGCGACTGTAATGATGAAGGGCGCCGCAATATGTCCTTGCTAGTAGAGTACTTCGCTGCGCGTATGTGTCCGCGTGCTGCAATGCGACTAAATTGTGCCGGGATAAATTTACCAAATATTTTCCCAAAGCTCCCGTGTC
>JASHSN010000385.1 GCA_030038695.1 Nitrososphaeraceae archaeon | reverse complement strand
AATAAGAAGGCTTTGGCTACGATATTACCAACTAACTATTGGGAGAAGCTTAGAGGATTGCCGAAGTTTGACTACTATGATATAGCAGCTGCACATAAGATAATGAAAAGAGACGTTGGTATAGCATATACAATGATTGAGAAAAATTCACTATAATGTCATGCGCTTCCGAGATACACTAGCGGATGATGAAGGCGAAGTCTTAGCCGGTTGTTATAAACCAGCCAGCGGTAGAAACTACGTCTTACACGATCCACAGAAGCTAACTGACAAATATATAACAGCATGGTCTAACTTTGGTATTGATATGGAACATATAACGGCAGTATAATGATTTGGTATGCATATCTGAAAAATCCGTGATAAAAATATCGATAATACAAAAAAAGCATCAAAACTGTTATTTGTAGATGTTTTGAGGCGCTTCAACCTGTGAGATAGAAATCTATTTGCATTTCAACTCATAAGTGTGATTCTTTATATTCGTGTTAATCTTCACCAAACGACTGCGAGCAGGAGCAGGCTGTCACATGCGATATGAGCAGAAAACCAGACCAAATCAGGTCGTTCTTGATGATACGGTGGCCCTCTTCTTCTCGCATGTCTTTCATAAAAGCGTTGGCGCGACGGGTGGTGTAGTAACGTGCGGTGGCATAAACGACGGCTCGAAGGGATAGAAAAATGATGGTGGCTGAAAGCTCATCTGTCCTGCGAGTTTTGGCAAGTCAACATCATGGTTCACCAATTGTTTATCTTGGATTGACCCTTCCACTGCTTTGTTTAATCCCACATGTATCGGAGCTTTGTCTGTGGACTCCTTGGTTGACTTTAATTTATATGCTACTTCCAGCGTTGGCGCGACGGGTGGTGTCGTGACGTGTGGCATAAACGACGGCTCGAAGGGATAGAAAAATGATGGTGGCTGAAAGCTCATCTGTCCTGCGAGTTTTGGCAAGTCACCATCATGGTTCACCAATTGTTTATCTTGGATTGACCCTTCCACTGCTTTGTTTAATCCCACGTCTATCGGAGCTTTGTCTGTAGACTCCTTGGGCTTTGACTTTAAAGTATTTGCTACTTCCAGAACTTCATTTTCTGTAAATCCCAGAGTCAATAATTCACCTAAAAACATTGCCGCTGCAATGCCAATGCTGGAACCAAGCGTCGCTCTGAGGTAACGTAATTCCGCAACTGCTTTTTCCTTTTCTGATCTGAGCGCGCGTAACTTGCCTTCATAGCCTCGTTGAGCTGCATAATTCTCATCGACATCTGTCAAAAACTTTTGGACAGCCTCATAATCTGGTATATTGTTTGCACTAGCCACCTCTTGTATTGTATGATATAATGATATTAATTGTGGAATGCCAAAACCCATCCATTCAAGATGTCTGTAGTTGGTTAAAGTCTGATTATGAATTGATAATTGTGTCTCCGCTAGTACGCAACTGTCTTTGAGTTCTCTTAACTTCATTTCTTGGAAGCTGATCGACTTTTCAAGTTCAGCTTGCATTAGCGAAGAAAAATCAAAAGAAGACAGCATCCTTACCATCCTATCTGTGTCATATCCTAATTTTTTCGCACCCTCTAGTGCTTTGACAAATGGTTCTATAGAGTGCAGAGATATTCCGCTTTCTTCTAAGCGATACCTTAGTTCGCAAAAGTCATTCAATCGCTCTAAGGATAACTTTCTATACTTCAAAGCTCTTTCGAGGCTCCTTCTTGCCTGAGATTCTTCCTCCCTGTAACTGACGAAATAGTCAGTCCGTATGTATGGTAGTACTAAGCATCTGCCGTATAAAGTAGACACAACAAAACGGCCGACATAGCTAGGGCTGATGCTTATGTTGTAAGAACTTGAATAACAAAGCGCAAGGGAGCGCAAGTTAGTTAGTTGATATTGAATAACAAAGCGGAAGGGAGCGCAAGGTGAGGCGTGTCTCTACTCGATTACAATTATAGTTTGACTCAGCAGATTACTTCACTCCATGTTGAGCATATGTGCTGTCAGTTGTGTCAGTTCTGTAAGTTCTGTAAGTCCTAACATAGTCCAGACGTCATGAATCTGGATGTTGGGGCCGGCAGAGGTCATTATGAATGTGGCATATACCAGGAGAGCCCATCACGCAGTTATCCTTATGCTGTTTGAACTTGAGTATCGAAGCAATATGTCTGCTAAGAGTTCAAGATTTGGATCTAAACTATGAGTTTACTGGAATAGTGACTGGTGCTCCTTCTGCGCCACAAAGTACTCTTGCAGTTAATCACTAATCCGACTACAACTCGTCAGGTTCCAGCCTAGTTGGCGATTCCTTTAATCTGGTATTTGAAGGGTAGGATATTGTTGAGATAGCGTTGAGGACTTGAGGCAGACCAAGCCCCAAACATTGCCTGATTAATCACCACACTTTTTGGAATAGCCGGGTGTTCCGCATAGATGATAGAACGCATCAAGGTAACCGTTCCCGCACTGGATCTCCGACGTGTCACTATATCTACTGCATCCACTCCCTGTGGCTTCTTCAATTCCAACCTTCGCGTCGATTTTACCGTTATTATAGCCGAACCAATAGGCTTTTGTATGTATATACGAACTTACATGCGGGATTGTTATCGGTAACGTTAGCAACACAGCAAATTGAGTTAAAAATAATATGCGCTGTGGCCATGTCTTGATGTTAATGTGCATATCTCCAGTACTTTCTATAACTTAAATCTATAAATAAAAAGAGTACTGATAATAATGCCTAAGATTCTACAGTAAAAATAAAGTATAATATTCTTCAGGCAAATATTTGTTAGAAATGAGCTTTGAAGTAATAGGTTGGCCAGCTCACAGAGATATCATCGAAAAGAAGGTGAGGCGAGATTTGAGATAGCAAGACAAAGGTAGATGACTCTTGTCCCAATCGGTCCTGGATTTCTGTTTTTATATTTTATCTTTTGTTGAGAAAACAAAATAACAAACATTAATAATTCTTTATTTTTAAGCTTTGAAGTTGATTCAGGAGAAATTTCTTTTTGGTTTCTTTTAGCTATTGCTTGAGTGTGCTCGGTTTGTTCGTTGCTCCGTTCAGCCACGGCCGAAGCCCTAGTGGTTGTCCATTAGGCCGTTTTGATATTTGTTCGCCTTTATTTATCGATGCGCCTCTCTGCTAGTCTTGGTAAGCGCTAGGAGGTAAGTGCTAGGAACCTAAGATATGTGTGTATCAAGGTTTCTTCTACAATTTACCACATACTTCTACATTTGGCTAGTCTTATCATAGCCCTTTTTCTAGGAGTAGTTTCAATACTTGCTTATCTGAGAAATCGAAGTTCTAGGTTACTGTTCATGATGTTTGCCTTCGTTTCACTATCAATTATTGAGGCAATGTACCTTTTCGACGTTAGCTCTAATATTGAAGACATAGTAATCCCCGGTGTAGATATAGAAGTATCACATGTGATTTTTTTGGTAACGCTAACGTTATTCGGTCTAGGTGTTTTCTGGGTTAGTAAGTATCAATGAGCGAATTATAGCTGGCACTAATATATATCTATAAGAATGATATGTATTAAATAATGAAAATAAATAGCAAGAATAAAGTGTGGGCCGGTATATTAGCGACAGTCAAGGCTTTTTGAGGGCATACTAGACGCAGGAGTGAACACACACACCAGCTGATATAGAGTACCTCCAACAAATATCTCATCCTGAAGCTGCGTATACCATTTTGACACTGGGACTACAACGAGCAATCCAGATGGAGTATCTGACTTTGTCTTCATAAACGTAAGTAAACAAACACTCGGCGGCATTTGCCCTGAAAGTTTGCCCATGGTAGGTCACATCCGGGCAAGCCAGATCCTCAGGCTGCCAGGGTTGTAGAGGTATGTTAGTCTATCTAATTGTGCCCGCACGTCTTACAATAACTCGTCATTTGAATGTTTTACAGTGAAGAGCGCCTAGTCTTGATTGACACCAGGTATAGGGATGCGAGAAGTAGTTAGAGACGTATAAAAACGAGAAGACCGCGAAGATTATGAGTAAGCCCGCGATTACGAGCATGATTATGTATGGCGACAGTGGGCTATAGTTAGAGGTATCGGACGTAGTGGTTGCCATA